>NZ_JAIFKJ010000170.1 GCF_019695415.1 Thiohalocapsa sp. | reverse complement strand
CGCGTGCTGCGTCGCCACCGTGCCCTGGAGCAGGGAGGCGCTGCCAACCACGAGTGAGGCCAGGGTGCCCTTCACCATCGGGTGCCCGCTTGCGTGGGTGGTCAGTGCGGAGAATTGTTTTGCCAGCCAGGACACTGCGTTACTCACGGTCTTGTTCCTCTGTTACGGCGATGTGTTTATCTTGTGTGGAGTTGGGGCGTGGAATTCGGGCCAAGATCGGCTGCGAGCCCATTCGCTGTCCGGGCCAATTGCTCAGCCTTGGGTGCTACTACTGTGGGCGTCCCCCAAGCCAGCTCCCGGCTAAGCTTCCAGCTGTGCGCTGGGCTAGGGTCGGGGCGCACTAGCCGGCCTGCTGGTCGGGCGAGAGTCGTCGCGTCGGCTCGCCCCAAAACGAGGGCCGGCACATCGAGGGCGCTCTGCGCGACTGCACAGTCCTGCGACTCTGCGCCGGCTCGGCCGAAGCACAGGCTCGCGGGCGCTGTACGCTGCCTGAACGGCGGCGCCGATGCAAGGCCCGAGCGTTGACGGAGCCAGCCGATATCCCCGCTTCGCGCACAACCGCGGCGCAACAATGACGCCGGCAGCGGAGCGCATCGCTGCGCAGGCGGTACGCCACGCCCGCGGAAAGGTGCGGTCGCACGCTGGCGAATTCCACCCAATCGGGCATGGAATTGCACAACGCGATCCTACATAGGGTCGACGGCACCGCCTCACCCCGGCAGCGGGACGGGCGTTTGACGATACGCAACAGGAGGCCTTGGCTTATCCCGCCGGTGCCTGCACCCCATGATCGGCAAGCCAGCGTACGTCCAGCCGCCAGTCTACCCGCTCCACGTCGGGCTCGCCGAGCATCAGGGTCTGGGCGCGCTTCTGGTGCTCGATGAGCTCTTGTTGGGCGGCGATCATGGCCGGGTCGTCCTGCGCCTTGCCGGCGAGCTCGGGCTTGACGATCTCCAAAAAACGGATGGCAGGCACCTCGAAGGAGCGGGGCGTCGAGATGACGGCGACGCCGTCGTCATAATCCACCACCCGGAACTGATAGACATAGCCGGAGAGCTTCGGGTCAGATGCAAGGACAGCGTTGAGCTCGCCGACACGGGGGTTCCAGGTCGCGGATATCCACCAGGCAACAAGCCCGATGAGGATGACCGCGAGCGCGATACTGTAGTTGCGGGTAAAGGTATCCATGGAAATGTTTCGCCTATCGATCAATCGATTCGAATTTCGCGGCCAATGGCCGCACTGACTGTGCACAGTCTCGCGCATGCGCCCGTGCAGACACCATGAAGAACCGCAACCATGGCTTCCGCCGCGAGCCGGCAGGGCAGGTGGGGCTCGTCAACGACAGCACCTGTGACATGCCCGCGGAGTTGCGGGACTGCTTTCAGGTGCACCAAGTGCCGGCCGTCACCTGGCGCTGAGCACGCACCGGCCACACACATCAGCCACCACGAAGGCACCGACCCCTGCGATGACCCAAACAAATCTCAACAAGCTCGTGCTGCTGGGCCTGGTGGCGCTCATATCGCTGCTGTTCGTCGGCATGATCGCGCAGTTCCTCATGGCCATCTTCATGGCGGGACTGTTCGCAGCCCTTACCCAGCCGGTGTTTCATTGGCTCACTCGGCTCTTCGGCGGCAATCGCTACCTAGGCGCTGCCGTCAACCTGCTGCTGCTGGTGCTGGTGGTGCTGCTGCCCGTGACCCTGCTGGCCGGCATCTTCATCGCCCAGGCGGTGGACGTGGGGAGATCGCTGACGCCCATTGCGGTGCAGTTCGTGCGCGAGCCGGAAACCTTCGTCAGCTGGCTGCACAATTTGCCTTACTACCACGAGGTCATGGCCTACGAGGACACCCTCAAGGACAAGCTGGTCCAGTCCATCGAGGCGGCCGGCAGCTTCCTGGTGGGCGGGATCTCGGTGGTCGCCATCGGCACGGCCAACCTCGTCTTCATGGCGCTGGTGTTCCTCTACACGTTTTTCTTCTTCCAGCTCGATGGGCATAAGGTGGTGCACGCCATCCTCTACTATCTGCCGCTGGAGGACCGGGTCGAGCGCCGCCTGCTCACCAAGTTCACGCTGGTGACGCAAGCCATGCTCAAGGGCACCTTCCTCATCGGGCTGCTCCAGGGGGCGCTGGCCGGCATCGCCTTCGCCGTGGCGGGAGTGCCGCATTCCGTGTTCTGGGGCACGGTGATGGCGGTGCTGTCCATCGTGCCGGGCATCGGCTTGGCGGTGGTTTGGGTGCCGGCATCCATCATCCTGATCGTGCAAGGCAACATCGTCGCGGGCGCCGGCCTGCTGATCTTTTGCGCTTTGGTCGTCGGCAGCATCGACAATCTGCTGCGGCCCATCCTGGTGGGCAAGGACACCAACATGCACGAGCTGATGATCTTCTTCGGCACGCTCGGCGGGCTCTTCACCTTTGGTATGGCGGGCCTGCTCATCGGCCCGGTGATCGCCTCGCTGTTCCTGACCATCTGGGAGCTCTACGGGGAGGCCTTCCGCGATGTGCTGCCCGAGGTGGGCGAGGAGACCATGGAGGCCCCCGCCCACGCCATCGCCGAGGACGGCCCCTACGATGACGAGACAGCCGCGGCCATGGCCGCGGTGCTGGCGGCGGTCAAGGAAGAGACCGATGCCGGCGACGAAAACCGGACAAACGAACCAACACCGGGAGAGCAGCAGACCGGCTCCACCTGATCGTCCGGGAGCCCTAGCGGTTCCGGTGGCTGCCGGCCCATCGTATCGGAGACCTCCTGGGTCGCCTGTCGGGCTCCGAGCTGCGCGAGATGAGCGTCGCTCTCAAAGACTGGCTGGCGCTGGATACCGGGTCAGGGGCGCTGGCCGGGCGGTGGATTTGGTATTGCCGGGGGCGAGCACTTGGCCGGCTCCCAATCGCCGATCCTTGCTGCAGCCTATGGCGCCGGGGCCGTGTGCGCCCACACGCGCGTGGTAACGGAGCGCGCCGACCCCATCCTTGGCGAACCGATGGCCGGCCGTACCTGACCAACAGACCGGGGACGCGTGCGGCCCCGCAACGACCTTGGAGTCTCTTCATGCAGATCGCTCAGAGCTCGACAGCGCTTCGGCCGGAACCGCTCCGGCCAAGCGGAAACCCGCAGACCTCGCAGCACGATGACGCACCGCTGAACATGGACTTCGCCCAACGGGTCGTCGTCGAGACCGGCCGCCAGGATTGGATCCCGAGCCCGAGCGAGACCGTCTGGCGCAAGCCGCTGGAGCGCGAGGCCGCGGAGAGCGGACACACCACCAGCATCGTCCGCTTCGGCGCCGACTCGTACTTCCCGGAGCACACGCATCCACTGGGGGAGGAGATCCTCGTGCTCGAGGGGGTGTTCTCTGACGAGCACGGCGACTACGGACCCGGCACCTATATCCGCAATCCGCCGGGCTCCAGGCATTCGCCGTTCAGCCGCGAGGGCTGCGTCCTGTTCGTCAAGCTGGACCAATTCGACCCCAGCGACACCGCAACCGTGCGCATCGCGACCCACACGGCCGCATGGCTGCCCGGGCAAGGCGGGCTCAAAGTCATGCCGCTGCACGACTTCCGCGGCGAGCACACGGCGCTGGTCCAATGGCCGGCGGGCGAGCGCTTCCAGCCGCACACCCACTTCGGCGGCGAGGAAATCCTGGTGCTGTCGGGGGAATTCAGGGACGAGTTCGGCAACTACCCCGCTGGTACCTGGACCCGGGCGCCGCACCTGAGCCGGCACTACCCCTTCGTCGACGAGCCGACCATCATCTGGGTGAAGGTCGGGCACCTGCCCGTCTGAGGCCCGCGCGGTACCGAAACTCTGGTACAGCCCCTACAGCATCCCTACAAGATCGTCTCGGACGACGAGCCGGCAGGGACTGGGAGCGCCGGCTTCAGCCGGCTTCGCGCGCCGGGGGCTCGATGCGCCCGGCACGCCGCGCCGCCAACGTGGAGACTGCGTGAAGAAGCAAGACGGCTCCGAAGGCTAAGGCTGTCCGTATCATGGCTTACAACGCCTGCCAGCGGCCAACGTCTACTGCAGCCCGCGCCAAGCAGCGGCCACGCGCGAACCGCGAAGCGCTGGCCGCAGTTTGGCATCGGGCTGCCGAACTCGTTGGGCATCCGATGGGGTTAGTGGAGAATTGTGCATATTGCGAGGCGAGCACTTCATGTTACATATGAGACCCCGGTCTCTCCTGATCATCCACCAATCTCCGGGACTGACAGAGTTTGGCAAATCTTCTTCGCAAGTCGATTAGGTATTTCGGAGTGTCGGGGAACAGCTTCCACCATTCCTGTGTTTGGATTACACCACAAGGAATGGGATGATCCTTCCCTCTTTAGGGAAGCGCTGATTTATTGGCGCTTCCCGTGCGGGGCAGGACGCCCCGCCATTTTCGGCGACGCA
>NZ_JAIFKJ010000455.1 GCF_019695415.1 Thiohalocapsa sp. | reverse complement strand
CCAGCTGGCCCATGTGGTCTCCGAGGTAGAGGGCGGTGTCTACCGAGCAGGCACCCGCAAGGCGGCGCCGGATGAGCTGAAATCCGCTGCGCTGCACCAGGGTCGCCACGCGCTCGAAGCGCTCTGGGTGCCGCGGTACGAGCACCAGCAACGCCGTCGGCAGATGTGCCCGCACCACCGCATGCGCTGCAAGTACCTGCTCCTCCTCACCCTCGCGGGTACTGGCGGCCACCCACACGGGTCTGTCGTTGCCCCAGGTACGGCGCAGCACCTCGGCGCGGTCGGTTAGGCTCGCCGGCGGTTGGACGTCGAACTTGATGCTGCCGGTCACGGTGATGCGGGCGGGGTCCACATTGAGGGCGACGAAGCGCTCGGCATCCGCCGGGCTCTGGGCGGCGATGTGGGAGAAACGGCGCATGGTCTCGGTGCTGAGCCCGGCAACTCGGGCATAGCCGCGCGCCGAGCGCGCGGACAAGCGCGCGTTGATCAACAGCGTTCGAATTCCGCGACCCTCACAGACGGCCAGCATGTTCGGCCAGATCTCGGTTTCCATCACCAGCACCAGCCGCGGCGCCACCCGGTCCAGGAATCGCCCCATGATGCCGGGCAGGTCGAAGGGCGTGTAGCGGTGCTGGACAGCGTCACCCAACAATGCCTGGAGTCGGGCGGCACCGGTGGGCGTCGTCGTGGTTACCAACACGCGCAAATCCCGGCGCAGCAGGTGCCGCAGCAGCGGCAACGCCGCCTGTACTTCCCCGACGGACACCGCGTGCACCCAAACATCCGCCGGCATGGGCGGGATCGGCTCGCGAGCTAAACGCTCACGCCAGCGCTCGCGATAAGCCGGCGCCCGCCAAGATCGCCAGAACAGGCGCAGCAGCGCCAGCGGAATCAGCAGCGCGACGAGAACGGAATAGAGGCGGCGCGACAAGTGACAGCGGCGGGGTCAGTCAGAGCGGCGCAGCCTCGACTCGAGAGCACACCGGACCGGCCTCCGCCGGCCCAATGCTGTGGTGCGCAGGCTCACCGCCTGCCATGGCTCAGAGCGCGGTCGCGGCGGTGCCGGGTGCCGCGCCCTCCGGCGCCGTCGCGGCGGGAGCCGACGCTGGTGCCGGCTCGGGCATGAGCTCGGCGGGGACGGCCTTGGCCAGCTTACCCTCCGCGATAGCTGCATCGAGCCAGGGCTGGTGCAGCGCGAGCAGGCTCCAGACCATCACGATACCAACCGGCCAAGCAAGCAGCGCCGCCGGCCGGGACGGGCGGAAGCGCATCACGACCCAGAGCCAGAGCACCGTCAGCACAGCGGCCGTCACATAGACTGCCGGCTGCCATATGAAGCCTTGATCCATCGGCAGATATTGACCGAGCCCTTCCACTGGGGGCGGCGCGCCCTTGTAGAGCAGCCAGACCCAGGTCGCCCAGAGCGCCGCGGCAACGACGCCGAAGAGCAGCGCCGACAGCCAATGCGCGGGCCACACGAACCAGCGCGGAAGCCGCTGCACGCCGCCGGCAGCGATGACAGCCAAGGGCACCAGCAGCCCGACGGCCACGACCGGGCTCAGCGCATCCGACAGGACCAAAAGGCCCCAGCCGAGCACCGCAGCCAAGAGCGCCGCACGGAAGCCGGGGAAGCCGAAGAGCGCACCCGGACGCAGCACCAGTGTGAGCACCGCGAGCAGCCAGGCAGGGAAGGACATGGTCAGGAACAGCCACAGCCATTGCAGCTGCACCGAAGGATTGCTCAGATCGATGCCGGCGATGTAGCTCTGCGGACTCGCTGCCGACCACCAGGCTTGATACAGGGCCGGATCACGCTGCTGGAGCAGGAGCGGCCAGATCAGGAGCCAGGGGAGGGAGAAGATCACGGCGACAATGAGACCGCGCAGATAGCGTCCGAAGCGGGCAATGCCGATGAAGGGCAATACCAACGCGGTCAGGCCGAGCACCACGGGCGCGAACAGGCCATGGGACATGAACGCGATGCCCGCACCTGTCCCGAGCCAGAGACCGCCCCAGAAGATCCGACGCGGCCAAAGGGCCATACCATAGAGGCCGATCGCGATGCCCGCCATGAGACCCGTCTCGGGCAGCATATCGTGCCCATACCAGACAACCCCCAAACTGCTGAGCAGCACCAGCACCGCGGCGGCGCCCGCCGCCGGCAAGGGCGCATCATCACCATGGCGCCAGGCGGCGCGGGCAAAGAGCGCCGTGAACAGCAGCGTCAGGCCGAGATACACGCCGCTTGCGACACGTGCGGCCTGATCCGCCGGTAGATAATCCCCGAGCGACTGCGCCAGACCGGCGCCGGTCATGTAGTACAGCGGCGGCGTGTCCAACACGGGTGTGTTGTCCACCTGCGGCACTAGGTATTCGCCGCTGTCGATGATGCTCTGCACGGCAGCGAGGGAGCGCGCCTCACCCGCCGTCCAGGGCTCATGCCCGACGAGACCGGATGCGACGAAGGCGCCCGCCAGCAACAGGGTCAGGAACCAAAGCCAAGAGCTCTTCTGTTTGGGAGTTTTGGCCGCGGATGCACCCGCCTCGGCGGCCTGTGTCGCTGATTTTGCCATCTCGAATCCTCACTGCCAGCGCGGGATGGACTATAGCACAATGGCCCCGCTGCTCAGCGGGGCGACCGCCGCCATTGTAACGGGGTCGGGCCTTCGGCTGCCGCACCGGTGGCCGCCGGAAGCTGTCCGGGATCACTTCGCACTCACATCCGACGGCTCAGCAGCGACGGCGAACGCGACAGATAGACTATGACCCACACCCCTTCGCGCATCACCGTGCTCGCCTCCTTCTCCGGCGCTGGCGGCGTCGAGCGGATGCTCGTCAACCTACTGCATGGGCTCACGGAATTGGGCCGGCCCGTGGATCTGCTCACTATCCGCACCAGCAGTCCGTACCTTGATGACCTACCCACCGGGGTGCGCCGCATCGATCTCGGCGCCCGTCACAGCCTCGGCGCCGTTGCCGCACTCGCCCGCCAGCTGCGGAGCGAGCGCCCGCCGGTCTTGCTGGCGGCCAAGGACCGTGCCGGGCGGGCTGCAGTGCTCGCACGCCGGCTGGCCGGTGTCGAGACCCGCATCGTCATGCGCCTCGGCACCAATCTGGGCGCCGCCCTCGCGGGCAAACATGTGCTCGCCCGGTGGCTGCGGCTGACGGCGGTACGCCGCAGCTGGCAGCACATCGAGCACATCGTGGCCGTCTCGGACGGCGTCGCAGCGGACACGGCGCGACTGGCGCACTTTCCGCCGGAGCGCATCAGCGTGATCCGTAACCCGGTGATCACGCCCATGCTCGCGGCACGCGCCGCCCTGCCCTGCCCCCATCCCTGGCTCGACGAGGCCGCGCAGCACGTGGCGCCGGTGCTCCTCGGCGCCGGTCGGCTGGAGCGGCAAAAGGACTTCCCGACACTGCTCCGTGCCTTCGCGGCCCTGCGCGCGGAGCGCCGCTGCCGGCTACTGCTGCTGGGCGAAGGCGCGTGGCGCCACCGACTCACCGCGGAGGCCGCTGCGCTGGGTGTCGCGGCAGACCTGGACTTACCGGGCTTCCAGTCGAACCCTTACCCGTTCCTTGCCAGGGCGCGCGTCTTCGTACTGTCGTCAGCGTGGGAAGGGTCGCCGAACGTGCTCACGGAAGCCATGGCGCTCGGCACCCCCGTCGTGGCCACGGACTGCCCGAGCGGCCCGCGGGAGGTGCTCGCCGACGGGCGCTTCGGGCGGCTGGTACCGGTGGGAGACGCAGCGGCGCTGGCCAAGGCCATGGCCGCGACGCTGGCGAACCCATTGCCGGCAGCCGTCCTGCAGCACGCCGTGGCCGCCTACCGCTCAGATGCCAGCGCGGCGGCCTATGCGGCGGCGCTGGACGCGGTGGCCGCCGGCAAAGCACCATCCATGCAGCCACCACCCTGAGGCACGCAAGCCACGGGATCAGGGCTGCTCCACTGGGGCAGCAACCACGGCCCAATCCAGCCCCATGGACTGCCCGGGCAGGTAGTAAAGGGGGGCTTGCGCACGCCGGATCTCAAGCTGAGACAGCCCCAGCGTTCTCGCCAGCCAGCGCCGGAAGGGCGCCCCGGGATCCTCCAGGTGCTCCCCCACCAGCAGCCAGTCACCTCCGGGCAACCGCTCCGGGAAGAAGCTCCGCTTCGACATGACCACGGCGTTCGGCAAGGCCAGCCGCAGATTACCTGCGAGCGGATCGGTGTCTGCGAGCACCAGCGCTGGCGCCGCACCCGCTGCCTGCATCTCCGCCGCCAGCTCGCGATAAGGCGCATTGAGGCGGGAGGGGCGCTCCGGGTCCGCCCATAGGGCTTGCCCCGGGAGCGCCAAGGAGACAGCCGCCAGCACCAACAACGCGATCCCGGCGAATGCACGTCCACGCCATCCGGCGGGGGCAGCGTGGCAGGCGAGCAGCAGGGGGGCGTAGAAAACCATCGGCTGCAGCCAGTGCTCTTTGATATCCCGGGCACCGCTCGCGAGAAGCAATGCCACCGCCAGGACGAGCACCACGCCCGCGGTGCGCCACAGCAGCCGACATCCCAACCGACCCTGCAGCCGGGGCGCACCCCGCCGCAGCACCAGGGGCGAGAGGAGCACCAGCCCCCCCAGCGTCGCCGCAAGGCCCGCAGCCAAGTCCAGCAGGGCGGCCCAGCCGATGCCGGCGGTCATCTCCAGCTTGTGGAAGCCCTCGCGGGCAGCCGTCGGCTCGCTCAAGGCCCAGAGCCCGTGTGGGACAAAGAGCACTGCGGCGAGCGCTAGGGAGACAATGAAGCGCCAAGTGAAGAGCGCCCGCCGCCACGTTGGCAGCGTGACCGCCGCCGCCAACAGGCCCAGCGCGAATAACCCGAAGTTGTACTTGCTGAGCGCTCCCAGCCCCAACAGCACACCGAGCAGGACGTAGCTTCCCCATCCCGAGCGCCGCGGTAGCCGCAACAGCACCACCAAGCACCAGGCGGCCACCGCCACCACCAACACCGTATGGGTGAAGTTGCGCTGATCCTCCCAGGCGATCTGCGGGATCAGCGCCAGCCCGAGCACGGCGACCCACTGCAGCGCCGCGGTCAGTCCGAGCTCCCGGGCCGCCATGGCCAAACCCCATACGATCATTGTCAGCAGCACGGCCTTCAGCGCCAGGAGCGCTTCCAGACTCGGCCCGGTGACCGTGAACAGGGCCTGCACAAGCCAGGTGTAGAGCGGCGGCTGGCTGTTGTAGCCGAGCGCAGGAAACTGGCTCAGGATGAGCTGCTCGGCGTGGTCCCATTCGGCGGTGGGCGTCACCAGACCCAGCAGCAGCGCATTGAGGGCGAAATAGGCAAGGGCCGCCGCCATGATGACGCCCGTGGCACGCTCCTCTGGGGCGGCAGCCGGCGTCGCTTGGGTCTGAGTCTCCATCCACAACGTCTGCGTTCAGCCCGGCTGATGGTCAGCGGGCCCGGGCGCGCCGGCCAACAGCTCGCGGTAGACCGCAAGATTGCCCGCCACCATGCCGGCAACGGAGAATCCCCGCGCCACCGGCGCCCGCCCGGCGGCACCCAGCCGCGCCCGAGCAACCGGGTCCCTCAGCAGGGCGAGCACCGCCGCGGCGAGCGCCGGCACGTCAGCGGGCGGCACCAGACGGCCGTTCACACCGTCGCGCACCGCCTCGGGGATGCCGCCAACGTCGCTCGCGACAATGGCCACACCGGCAGCGGACGCCTGCAGCAAGGAGACACCGAGCCCCTCCATGGTCGCCGGATGCACCAGGAGGTCAAGGCAAGGCAGCAGCTTCGGCAGGTCGTCCCGATAGCCCACGAGCCGCACATGCTCGGCGAGACCGTCGCGGTCGATGCGCTCCTGCAGGGGCCCCACCAAGGGCCCCTTTCCGAAACAGAGCACTTGTACCTGGGGCTCGGCGGCGATGATGAGAGGCAGTGCATCCAGCAGGAAGCGATGCCCCTTGCGCTCGATCAGCTGCGCCACGACACCCACGACAGGCGTGGGCATGTCCAGCGCATCCGCGGCGCCCAGGCTGCGAGCAAGCGCCTCGCGGTCGCATCCTCCGGCGAACGGACGCGGGTCTACGGCGCTGCGCACCACCCGCAGCTTGGCGTCCGGCAGCCCAGCGTCGCGCAGGACGCGGGCGATGCCCTCAGAGATGGCGATGACCCGGTCGTGCAGCCGATACTTCGCCGCCGCGAGCCAGCGCGGCTCCGGGTTATCCACGCGCCGGGTATGGACCACCGGGATACCCGCGCGGCGGGCGGCGATGCCGCCCATGACGTCGGCACCAATGCGGCTGTGCAGGTGCACCAGATTCGGGCGCACATCGCGAATGACCCGGCCCAGCCGCAGGATGATCCCCACATCCAGATCCCCGCCCATGGGCATCTCGTGCACACGCGCGAAGGCCGCCGCGCGCCGCGCCAGGGCGCAGCCGGGCCGGCAGGCCACATGGCTGTCGATACCCTGCTCGGCAAGCCCCTTCAGCAGATAGAGCACCTGCTGAGCGCCGCCGTAAAGCTCGCCGCCGCCTTCGACATGCAGCACCCTCACAAGACCACCCCCGGCAGTACACGCAACGCCGCCACGACCTCATCGACGGTAATGGCGCGCATGCAGTCGAAGCGCCCATCGCAGGTGGGCCGGCGCCGGCAGGGCGAGCAGGCGCGCGGATGGTAGAGCACCCGGGCATCGGGCCGTCCGGTGTCGGTGTAGGGTAGCGACGAGCCGAAGAGCAGCAGTGTCGGGCGCTTGCGGGCGATACCCATATGTCCAAGACCTGTGTCTACGGCCACCACCGCACGACTGCGGTCGATGACGACGGCCGCCTCCAGTAGCGAGGTACGCCCGGCGAGGCTGAGCGCAGATCCGGCGGACTCAGCGGCGATCTCCGCGCCGGCCTCGGCGTCATTTGGACCGCCCAGCAGCACCGAATGCAGCCCGGTGTCGGCCCGCAAGCGCGCCGCAAGCTCCGCCCAGCGCGGCGCGAGCCAGTGCTTCTGCGGACGAGTGGTGAAGGGACAAAGCGCGACATAACCGGCGGACAGGCCCGCTGCCGCCAGGAGGCGGTCGGCGGCCGCCGCATCGTCGGACCCAAAGTGCACCGCCA
Organism: Thiohalocapsa sp.; assembly: GCF_019695415.1. Classification (GTDB taxonomy): domain Bacteria; phylum Pseudomonadota; class Gammaproteobacteria; order Chromatiales; family Chromatiaceae; genus Thiohalocapsa. Next base: position 4,605 of record NZ_JAIFKJ010000455.1, on the reverse strand, counting down.
TGTCGAAGCTGTCGTCCGGCAGCCCCAGCGTGCGGGCCAGGTGCAGATATTCAGAGCCGATGCGGCCACGCGCAGCCGGCGGCTCCCGAGGCACCACCCGCGTGAGCAGAAGCCGACCCCCCTCGCGGCTGCCGAGACCGATGCGCTGCGGAGCACCGGAGAGCCACACCGGCAGCGCGCTCTTGAGGAGGCCCTGAAGGTCCACCGCCAGATCGAAGCGGCGCGCGCGCAGATCGCGGCGCAGTGCGCGCAGCTCCGCCGCCAGCGCCGGAAGGCGCCGCTCCCGCCATAGGCTGCGCAGCCGCGGGCCTGGCCATTCGATGACCGCATCCAAGTCCGGGTGGTGGCGCAGCAGCGGCGCACAGCCCGGCTCGACCAGCCACGCCAGGTGGGCATGCGGATAGGCCCGGCGGAAGGCCGCGGCGAGCGGCGAGGCGAAGATCACATCGCCGATGGCGCTCAGTCGCACCAGCAGCACCCGCTCGGGCGTATGCCAGCGGCTGGCGTGATCGGCCGTGCTCAAGGCGCCTGCCCAGCTCGCCTGGCGAGGAGATGCTGAAAAAAATCCAGATAGGCCGCCGCCGAAACCGAGATGCCGTAGGGTGCGACGGCAGCGCGCAACAGCTTGGGCGGGGTCGGCTGCTGGAGCAGGCCTGCAATGGCTCGCGCCAGTGCTCGGGCGTCGCCCACTGGGGTAAGCGGCCCCAACCGACCGCTGTCCAACAGCTCAGTGACACCGCCAGGGCAGGCGGTAGCCGCCACCGGTGTGCCGACAGCCATGGCCTCCACCAGCACATTGCCAAGCCCTTCTCGGCGCGAGGACAGCACCATCGCGGAGGCGCGCGCCAGATAGGGGAAGGGATCCGCCACGAAGCCCGGCATGGCCACATGCTCGACGATGCCGAGACGCGCAGCAAGCGCTCTGAGTCGTCGGCGCTCGCGCCCTTCGCCCAAGATCATGAGCCGCGCGCCAAGGTCCGCGGGCAAGAGTGCGAAGGCCCGCAGCAGGGTCGCGAAGTCCTTAACCTTGCGCAGCCCGCCAACCGCGAGCACCACCGGGGGCGCTCCGGGTGCAAGCCAGGCATGCGGCGCCTGTACGCCAATGCGGCGGTCGAGATCCGCTGGCACCACGGGATTCGGTAGTACCCGCAGCGGCACGCCGGTGATGCCAAGCCGCTGATGGAGATCCTCGGCGACGGCCGAGGATACCGCCGTGATGCCGTCTAAGCGGAGGTAGTCGCGGCGCACGCGGCGGCGCTCCCGCCAGGTGCGCAGCGGATTGAAGCGTTTCGCCGCCAGGCTCACCGAGAGCGGCGTGCCGACGGTAGTTACTACACGGATGCCGGCATCCAGCCTGTCCCGCGCCGCGAGGGCTGCATGATCATCCGCGAGCTTGCCGGTGAACAGGATCTGCGGCGGCCGCTCCCGGAGCGCCGCGGTGAGGGCATCGGCGCCGGCGCCCAGCGGCATCACACGGACGGCATCGGGCAGAGCCTGAACATACGGATGCGCGGTGCGCCCGACCAACAGGTCCACCTCGCAACCAAGCGCCGCCAGACCGCCGGCAAGGCCAGTCATCACACGCTCCACACCACCGTCACCGAAACGCTGCACCGCTACCGCCACGCGCATCACGCTTCTCCTCGCCCGCCTCCAACACGCCCGGCGAACAGGCCCATACTGAGCGCCCCACCGGCCAACAAGGCCCAGAAGGCGCGCCAGGACTGGTGCGTCGCATGGAAGTCGAAGAGGTTCCAGAGCACGAGGTATAGCAGCGCCAGCCACAGAAAGCCCGCAACGTCTTCATCGATCTGACCGGCCTGCCAAGCCTTAAGCACAGCCCGCAGCAACAACGCGAACAGCCCGAACCACAGCAGGAAACCGACGAGTCCCAGTTGTACGAGGACCTCGAGATAGGTGTTGTGCAGATGCTCCATGGGCCCATAGCCGATCAGCATCACCGCGGGGTCGTCGCTCGCGGCAAGGAGCGCCTTGGCGGCCCCGGGCCCCCAGCCGAGCCAGGGCTGCTGCAGCCAGGCCGCGAGCCCGAAGCGCTGCGCATGCCAGCGCTGACTGAGAGAGGATTCAGCCGAATAGTCGATCTCCCCGGCCACCATGGCACGGATCGTCCCCCACTCGGCAGCAAAGCGCTCGGCCATGGGGCCGGCATAGACCAGCAGCAACGCAAGGCAGACCGCCGCCAACCCCAGCAGCAACCGCGGTGACGCCCGCCAGCCGGACCCGCGGACAGCCACCGCCAGACCAACCACAGCTGTCAGCGTGAGGGCGATCCAGGCACCCCGGGAGAGGGTCAGCAGAAAGGCCTGCGCCGCCACGAGCGCCACCAGCCACCAGAGCATCCACCGCAATTCCGGGGCGCCACCGGCGTGCCAACAGCGTCGACGCAGGGTGACAAGGCCGATCAGCACCGTTCCACTGAAAAGCGCGAAGACATTGGCAGGGAAGCCAAAGCCGGGCCGCGATTCGAGGAAAGCGGCTGGCTCGGACAGCAACAGCGCCCAATCCAGGCGCCAGAAGGTGCCAATGAATAGCCCGACCAGCGCGAGACCGAACAGGCGCAGCAACCGCGCCTGATCACCGCCGATCAGGTACGCCACCGGGACGAAGACCAGCAGCTGCGCCCACTGCGCGGCAGCCTCCATACGCACCGTCAGCGTGCCGCCGGGGTAGCTGCCGAACAGCCCCAGCACTAGCGCGTAACCGGCGAACACCACCGCGAGAATCACTGCTGGAGAGAGCGGCCAGGCGGGACGGCGCGTCAGCGCCAATGCGAAGGTGAGCACCACCAGCCCAAGCCCGAAGGAGACACCGGCCGGCGCCGAGAACAGTGCCAGGGCCGTGACATCCAGCCCGAGGCGTCGCAGGCGCTCAATCCAGGCGTCCAACGGTGGGCCTTTGGTTGCGATGCATCTGGATGCCTAGGATTGCAAATGGCGGATCGGAACTACGCAGGGGCGCCGGGTCCTTGCGCAGCGAACCATAGTACCAGAGCCCGCCGCTGGGACTGGGCCCGCTCCGGGCTTTGGTGCACCGTCGCGGCGTGGCAAGATGCCCGCCGGCACCGTGCCCATGCAAACCATTCAGCCGCCCACCTGTGAATCAACGCTTCCAGCCCAGTCCCCCGAGCCGCCGGCAATGTGCGGTATAGCCGGTTTCTTGCGCGCAGACGGCGCGCCGCCAGAGCCCAAGCTGCTGGCTGTCATGGCGGCACGCCTCGGGCACCGCGGGCCGGACGACCGCGGCAGCCATCACCTCGGCCCGGCGGGGCTTGCGCAGACGCGGCTGTCCATCATCGGACTGGAGACAGGGCATCAGCCCATGGTCAGTCACGATGGGCAGCTTGCGCTCGCGGCCAACGGCGAGGTCTACAACTACCGGGAGCTGGACGCCGAGCTCTCCCGCCATGCGCATCCCCCGGCCGGCGGGTCGGACTCTGCCACCATCCTGCATGCCTACGCGGTTCATGGCGATGCCTTTGTGCATCATCTGCGGGGCATGTACGCCTTTGCGCTGTATGACCACGGGCGCCGGCGGCTGCTGCTGGTGCGCGACCGCCTGGGCATCAAGCCGCTGTTCTATGTCCGCCTGCCCGACCGCATTGCCTTCGCCTCCGAAATGAAGGCGCTGTTGCCGCTGCTGCCCGACCAGCCCGTAGTGCACGCACCGGCGCTGCGGCAGTTCCTGCTGCAGCAGTTCAACACTGGCGAGGAGACCATTTTCACGGGCATCCACCGTGTGCTGCCCGGCGAGCTGCTCAGCATCGATGCGGAACTGCATATCGAGCGCCGTCGTTACTGGTCCCTGCAAGACGTCACACCCCGCAGGCTCGATGCCGAGGCCGCCGCTGCGGAGCTGGACGGCCTGCTGGATGAGGTCATGCGCGAGCACATGCGCGCGGATGTCCCCTTTGGCCTCTTCCTATCCGGGGGGCTGGATTCGGCGACCCTGGCGGCCTCCCTGGCGCAGCATGGTGCCGGGCGTATCCAGAGCTTCTCCATTGGCTGGCGCGGCACGGCCATGGCCGACGAGCTAGGCGGCGCCCAGCGCGTGGCCGACTGGTTTGGCTTCGAGCATACGGCCATCGCGCTGGAGCCGGCGCAGGTGTTTGCGCGCCTACCGCACAGCGTCTGGGCCGCCGACGACCTGATGCGCGACTATGCCTGCCTGCCCACGTCGGTACTCGCGCAGACTGCGGCGGCGTCACGCAAGGTGGTTTTCTCCGGCGAGGGCGGCGACGAGGCATTCGCCGGCTACCGACGCTACCGACCGACGGCCGCTGAGCGGCTCAGCAAGGCTCTGCTGTTCCCCGGCAGTGGCGGCTTCCGCACCCGCCCGCAGTGGTCGCCGCCCTGGATCCGTCGGCTGTTCGGCCCCGCGCTGCGGGCGCTGCCGGGCCGCAGCCGACAGCCCTTCGTGGACGCCTGGCGGGCGACGCCCCACTGCTGGCCCGCCCTCCCGCGGCCACCATACCCGGATCCCACCCCGGCCCCGCCGGACCACTTGCCGGTGAAAACGGCCCGGCCGGTTGTTGCCCTCGGGCCGGGGGGCCGGGGCCCCCCGCTGGCACCTCGGCCGCGGGCCTTT
>NZ_JAIFKJ010000633.1 GCF_019695415.1 Thiohalocapsa sp. | reverse complement strand
CAAAGGGCGCCGCGGGCGTCTGCAAGGAGCACCTCCAGCCCCAGCAGCGTCTCGTGCTACAGGCCATGGCGGAGCGAAGATGCCACAAGGCCGACACCGGCGGCCGCACTGCCGATGGTGATGGGCGTCAGCTGCGGCACGACGGCCTGCATGACGTCACCATCGGTGATGGCGTCGGTCAGGGCCTCGTACGTCGTCATGCCCTCGCTGTCTACGACGCCTGCGGCCGGCTCCACGGCCAGCACATGCTGGAAGGCACGCACGTCGAGCCGCCGCTTCCCCGTCCGGGCACGGTCCCGGAACAGGTTCGAGGTCCGTTTGCGCAGGCCCACGGGGCCGCCGCCGGCCCGCAGCTGCGCGATCAGCCGCTCCTTTCGCGCCGCGTACTCCGCCCTGCTCACGCCGCTTCCCCTGCCTTGTACAGAAAGCCCCGACTCATCGGATAGCCGTCCGCGCTGACATTGCCCTTCGAGAACAAGACCTGGAACAGGCAGGTACTCGAGGCCGGCGAGCGGAACATCTCGGCGCAGGAGACCAAGTAGGTGCGCCAGATGCGGCGGAAGCGCTCGTCGAAGCGCCGAGGATCGATGGCATTGATCTCCGGCCAGCGCCGCTCGAAGCGCTCGGCCCAGACGTCCAGCGTCAGCGCGTAGTGGCGACGCAGATTTTCGACGTCCAGGACCTCCAGTCCGCTCGCCTCCATGGCCGTCAGCGCCTCGGCGAGGCTCGGGATCCAGCCGCCCGGGAAAACATACTCGCGGATATAAAGCTCGGTGTCCCGGACGCCGACGTGACCGATGAAATGGAGCATCCCGAGACCGCCGGGCTTGAGGAAATCGGCGTGTGCCTGGACGACCTCGCGGAGCTGGTCGCGGCCGGCGTGCTCCAGGACACCGATCGACACGACCTTGTCATACTGGCGGTCCACCTCGCGGAAGTCCGCCTCCCGCAACGAGATCCGGTCAGTCAGGCGGCGCGCCCGGACCATGTCACGGACCGCATCGACCTGCTCTGTCGTCGTGTTGAGACCGGTCGCCCGGGCGGCATGATGCTCCACCGCATGGAACAGGAAACCGCCGAAGCCGCAGCCGATGTCGATCACGGTCTCGCCGGGCTGGAGCCGAATCTTGCGGCAAACGTGCTCGACCTTGTTGCGCTGCGCCGCCTCCAGCGTCCGGGTGCCTTCCTTCCAGTAGGCGCAGGTGTACATCATCAGCGGATCATCGAGCCACAGGCGGTAGAAATCCGTGCCGAGGCCGTAGTGAAAGCGGGCATTAGCCTTTGCCCGCGCGATGGTACGGTTGGAGTGGCGCCACTCATGCCAGTGGTTCCGCAGCCGGATGAGCGGATTCGGCTGCCGGTCGTAGCCGCTATCCATGCCGATCCGAAACAGCGCGTTGAAGTCCCCGTCCACATCCAATGTGCCGGCGAAGTCGGCGTCCAGCATCCAGACCTGCACGAACAGCAGCGCCAGGCGCACGGCGCCCCGGTTCACGCAGAGCAGG
>NZ_JAIFKJ010000316.1 GCF_019695415.1 Thiohalocapsa sp. | reverse complement strand
GTTGGCTCCCCGAACTGGACTCGAACCAGTGACCCACTGATTAACAGTCAGTTGCTCTACCAGCTGAGCTATCGGGGATCTGGCAAGCCGCGAACTATAGCTGCGGCATCGTCTGCATGTCAACCGATGGCGAGCGCTCGCTGCGTTCGCCCCTCCGCCGGCGCTGGACTACGGGCCCAGACGTTGAGACGGATGACGTCAGCCGACCCAGCGGCGTCTGGCTGTGTCGTCACGCCTCAGCTCTCACAGTCGACGTCGCCGTCGTCCAAGGAGACCCGCCCCATCAGGGAGATGCGGATCCGGGCTCCGTCGATACCGTCCGCGGCGGTGTCGCAGAAGGTGATGCTGCCATTGCCTGAACCACCCCCCATGCTGATGGTGCCATCGTCTTCGAACTCGAAGAAGCGGCGCCCGCCACTGTCGATCTCGATCGTCCTTGGGGCTTCTTGGAGCCGCAGCACAGCGACCGTGGCTCCCGCATTGTCCATCTCGACGACGGCATATCCCTCACCCCAGGCGGTTCCGTCTGCATCTGCTGCACAACCGGCGCTGGGCGCTTCCGCGTCGACAGGACAGACCCGGACGTTGGTCGCTCGCATGACCGCCTGGGCGCGAGCGAAGTTGAGGTGCCCAACCATGGTATTGACCGCGGTGGCACGCGCGTTGCGCTTGACCAGCGCAGTCACGCCGGACACACCGAGAGTGAGCAAGAGCACTGCAATGCTCATGGTGACCAGCATCTCCACGAGGGTGACGCCGCGCTGCGGCTCTCGTACTGCTGCGTCCATCGGTCCGGCTCGACGGCGTCGCCCCCCCTGCTCTCTGTGCACTGGGGGCTTAAGGGAAGACTTGGGGGCTGGCCATGGCGTTGCCGGGACGATGCAGGGGCGGCACTGCGCGCAGCGCGTCAGCCGGCAACCTTCGCGATACGCGCGATGGCCTGCTCCAGGTTGGTGCTGCTGGTGGCGATGGAAATGCGCACGCAGCCGTCGAGTCCGAAGGCCGACCCCGGCACCAGCGCGACGCCGGCGTGCTCGATGAAGTAGTCGGCGAGCTCCAGGTCATTCGCGACGCCGTCCAGCCGCTCGATGAGGCCTCCCACTTCGGGGAAAACGTAGAAGGTGCCGTCGGTCGGTAGGCAGTCGATGCCGGGAATGGCGTTCAGCGCCTCGACGACGAAATCGTGACGCTGTTTGAAGGCTTGCAGCATCTCACCGATGCAGTCCTGCGGGCCGTCCAGGGCCGCCTGCGCCGCCACCTGGCTGATGGAGGTCGGGTTGGAGGTGCTCTGGGACTGGACCTTCTTCATGGCCTTGATGACTTCGGCCGGGCCCCCGGCGTAACCGATGCGCCAGCCGGTCATGCTGTAGGCCTTGGAGACGCCGTTCAACACCAGCGTGCGGTCCATCAGGTCCGGGCAGGCGTTGAGGATGTTGACGAAGGGCGTGTCCGTATCCCAGCGGATGTGCTCGTACATGTCGTCCGTGGCGATGAGGGCACCGGGGTAGTCCCTCAGCACCTCGCCGAGCGCGGCCAGCTCATCCTTGCTGTAGGCCATGCCGGTGGGGTTGGACGGGCTGTTGATGACCACCAGCCGCGTGCGATCAGTCATTGCCGCGCGCAGCTGCTCGGCGCTGATCTTGAAGCGCTGATCCGCGCCCGCGTCGATGATCACCGGCTTGGCGTCCGCCAGCAGCACCATGTCGGGGTACGACACCCAGTAGGGTGCGGGGATCACCACCTCATCGCCCGGGTCCAGCACGGCCTGGGCGAGGTTGTAGAAGCTCTGCTTGCCGCCGCAGGAGACCAGGATCTGGTCAGGCTGATAGTCGAGCCCGTTGTCGCGTTGAAACTTGGCGATGACGGCACGCTTGAGCTCCGGCGTCCCGTCCACGGCGGTGTACTTGGTGAAGCCGTCATTGATGGCCTGGATGGCCGCCTGCTTGATGTGGTCCGGCGTGTCGAAGTCCGGCTCGCCGGCGCCGAGGCCGATGACGTCCTTGCCGGCGGCCTTGAGCTCTTTGGCGCGGGCAGTGATGGCGAGGGTGGCCGAGGGCTTAACGGCCTGCACACGGGCGGAGAGCTTAATGGTCATCGGCTTGGTCTGCTGTTACGGCGTGGGTGGACGGCTTGGCAAGTGTCGAATCCGGCCCGAATAATAGCCAATCCGCGTGCGCTCTGACATCCACCGACGCCGCACCGCCCGTCCGCCTCAGCACCATGTCCAAGCCCTTTGAGCTCGAATCCCGCTTTCCGCCCGCCGGCGACCAGCCCGCCGCGATCCGCCAGCTCGTCGAGGGCCTTCGTGATGGCGAGGCCGGCATGACCCTGCTAGGCGTCACCGGCTCCGGCAAGACCTTCACCATCGCCAATGTGATCAACGAGGTGCAGCGCCCGACGCTGATCCTGGCGCCGAACAAGACCCTCGCCGCGCAGCTCTACGGCGAGATGCGGGAGTTCTTCCCGCACAACGCCGTGGAGTATTTCGTCTCCTATTACGACTACTACCAGCCGGAGGCCTATGTGCCGGCGTCCGACACCTACATCGAAAAGGACGCCTCCATCAACGAGCACATCGAGCAGATGCGTCTGTCTGCCACAAAAGCCCTGCTGGAGCGACCGGACGTCATCCTGGTGGCCACCGTGTCCAGCATCTACGGCTTGGGTGACCCCGAGGCATATCTCCGCATGGTCCTGCACCTCTCCCGCGGCGAGCAGATCGACCAGCGCGCCATCCTGCGCCGCCTGACGGCACTGCAATATCGGCGCAACGAGATCGAGCTATCGCGCGGGTCGTACCGAGTGCGCGGCGACGTCATCGACATCTACCCGGCGGAGTCCGACGACGAGGCGCTGCGCGTGGAGCTGTTCGATGACGAGGTAGAAGCCCTGTCCCTGTTCGACCCGCTGACGGGCGAGCTCAAGCACAAGGTGCCCCGCTACACGGTCTTTCCGAAGACTCACTATGCGACCCCGCGGGAGACGGTCCTGAACGCCGTGGAGCAGATCAAGGACGAGCTGCGCGAGCGCCTGGAATGGCTGCGCGCCAACGACAAGCTGGTGGAGGCGCAGCGCCTGGAGCAGCGCACGATTTTCGATCTGGAGATGATGGTGGAGGTGGGCTACTGCTCCGGCATCGAGAACTATAGCCGCTATCTCTCCGGCCGCGGGCCAGGCGAGCCGCCGCCGACGCTGTTCGACTATATCCCGTCCAACACACTATTGGTGATCGACGAGAGCCATGTCACCGTCCCGCAGCTGGGCGGCATGTACCGCGGCGACCGCTCACGCAAGGAGAACCTGGTGGAATACGGCTTCCGGCTGCCGTCGGCGCTGGATAACCGTCCGCTGCGGTTCGAGGAATTCGAGGCTCGCCAGCCGCAGGCCATCTACGTCTCGGCCACGCCGCGGGACTATGAGGCCCAGCACTCCGGCGCCGTCATCGAGCAGGTGGTGCGCCCCACCGGGCTCGTGGACCCGGAGGTCGAGGTCCGCCCGGCCCTCACCCAGGTGGACGACCTGCTCTCCGAGATTCGCGAGCGCGTCGCCGCCGACGAGCGCGTGCTGGCCACCACGCTGACCAAGCGCATGGCGGAGGATCTGACCGATTACTTGGGCGAGCACGGTGTGCGAGTGCGCTATTTGCACTCCGACATCGACACCGTCGAGCGCGTGGAGATCATTCGGGATCTCAGGCTCGGCGAGTTCGACGTGCTGGTGGGCATCAACCTGCTGCGCGAGGGTCTGGACATGCCGGAGGTCAGCCTGGTGGCCATCCTCGACGCGGACAAGGAAGGCTTTCTGCGCTCCGAGGGCTCGCTGATCCAGACCATCGGCCGCGCCGCCCGCAACGCCCACGGCAAGGCCATCCTCTACGCGGACAGCATCACCGGCTCTATGCAGCGCGCCATCGACGAGACCGAGCGCCGCCGCGCCAAGCAGATTGCCTTCAACGCCGAGCACGGCATCACGCCCCAGACCATCAAGAAGGCCGTCGCCGACATCATGGAGGCGCACGTGCCCGGCGCCCCCAAGAGCGCCCGCGAGTACGCACGCGTTGCCGACGAGATCGCCGAATACGCGGACCTCACCCCGGCGCAGATGGCCGGCAAGGTCAAGCAGCTGGAGAAAGAGATGTACCGCGCCGCCCGGGAGCTGGAGTTCGAGCGCGCGGCAGCCATCCGAGATCAGATCAAGGAGCTGCGAGGGCGGGGCTTGGCGGCTTGAACGCAACGCAGCGCAGATTCTCCTGCACCAAAGTCTGCGGGCAAAATCCTAGCGGCTTTGTCGGCGAATACGTTTATAGTCTGGTGACGGTCGCCGGCAACAGGCTTACCATCAGGCCTAAGGAGAAGCAAAATGTAATGGCCTTGCCTTTCCGAAAATCGGACGGGGCGTCCTGGCCCGCATGGGAAACGCCAATAATCC
>NZ_JAIFKJ010000421.1 GCF_019695415.1 Thiohalocapsa sp. | reverse complement strand
CCCCCCCGGGAGTCCCCCGATCCCGTCCCCGATGCCGTATGTCTCGACGAGGCGCGGCAGCACATCCGGCCCCAACTGCCGCACGCCGTTCGCGACACTGTTCTGGGCCGCGGCGATGTCGCCGGTGACGGAGACGGTGCGATCGCCGTCGATGCGCTGGATGATGGTGAAGCCTGCCTGCTCGCGGACATGCGCCACTTCGGGGAAGCGCACGAAAGTGCCATCCGGGGCGCGAAGATAGAAGTTCTCCAACGCCTGCGCGCCTTCGGACTGCTGTTCGCGCAGCACGCGGACCGTGATCTCCTCGTCGTCGCGCGGGAAGCGGGTCGCGATCGCGCCGTCAAAGGCGTTGCGCAGTTGCGTGCCGACGCTCTCTGCGGTGAAGCCTAGTGCGAGGCCGCGCGGGGTGACTTCGACGATCAGTTCGCGCTTGCCATAGGGCAGGTCGTCCGCAATCGCCGTGACGCCGGGATAGCCGCGCAGCGCCGTCTTCACCTCTTCGGCCGCGGCCTTGAGATCCTCGATCGGCGCATTCTGCAGTTTGACGTCGACATCCCGGCCGGGCGGGCCGACCTGCTCGGTGCGCACCGTGGCCTGCTCGACGCCCGGTATGCTCGGCAGCCGCTCGCGCCAGGCCTGCATGACGGTCTCGGTGCGGATTGTGCGCTCCTCGCCAGGGATGAGCTGAACGGCAATCTCGGCCAGCGTATCCGTCTGCGACTGTCCGGCTCTGCCGAGCGTGGTGAACGCCGTGACGACCAGCCCGCCCGCGCCGTCGGTCAGCGCGGCTTCGGCCTCGTACAGCGCGTCCTCGATGCGGCCGAGCGCGGCGATCCGGTCGGCCTCCGGCGTGCCCGCGGCAAACTCGACCTCTGCGGCGATGTTCTCGGACTCCGGCGATGGAAAGAACTGGAAGTCCACCCGCCCGCCGGAAAGCAGCCCGATCGCAAGGATCATCGCGCCGAAGGTGAAGGCGAGGGTGGTATAGCGCCAGTCATAGCTGAATTCGACGAAGCGCAGAAACGGCCCCTTGCGCACCCACTCGAAGCCGCGATCGAAGGTCCGGCGAAACGCGCTCGGCGGCCGGTTGAGGCTCCCGAAGCTGTGGCTGAGGTGGCCCGGCAGGATCAGGAAGCTTTCCACAAGGCTCGCGATCAGCACCGCGATGACGACAAGCGGAATCGCAACCATCACATCCCCGATGCGCCCACTGATGAGCAGTATCGGGAGGAAGGCCGCCATCGTCGTCAGGCTCGCCGCGGTCACCGGCGTGAACATGCGTTTCGCGCCGTTCTCCGCGGCTTCCATGCGTCCTTCGCCGAGAGCCTGGCGCGTCGCGGTCTCCTCGCCCACCACGATCGCGTCGTCCCAGATAATGCCGCGCATCATGATCAGCCCGAACATCGAGATCATGTTGCTGCTCTGGCCGGACAGGAAAATCACCACCAGCGTTGCCAGAAACGCGAGCGGGCTACCCGCCGCGACCCAGAACGCGATGCCCATGTT
>NZ_JAIFKJ010000245.1 GCF_019695415.1 Thiohalocapsa sp. | reverse complement strand
CGTCATGTCGCGCTGGAGGATGCAGAGGAAGACTTTCAGCATTCTGGATGAGTACGGAGTACGGAGTACGGAGTACGTCGTACCGCCCCGACAATGCCTCCGGAGATGGATCGACAGGATGCGCCCGACGGACTCGGCAGCAGCCGGTCGAGCGACCGTGCGGCCCCGCCGTACTCCGTACTGCGTACTTCGTACTTGTCAGGCCCGATCATTGCGACGGCGAACCGGCAAGCGTCAGCCGCTGAATCTCACCCCGCGTGAGCTGAACCTCCTGATGCGTCGTCAACACAACAGCACCCCCGTCGGCCACGTGGCCAGCGATGAGCTGCTCCAAGAGCGCGACGGCATCGGTGTCCAGCGCGGTGAAAGGCTCGTCCAGGATCCAAAGCGGCGCCTTGCTCAATATCAAGCGTGCCAGCGCGACGCGCTTCTTTTGCCCTTGGGACAGCATCCGTGTTGGCAGGTCTTCGAAGCCGGCGAGGCCGATTCGGGCCAGTGCACTGAGGATCGCGGCATCGTTCACCGGGTCTTGGTCGAGCATGGCGGCGACGCGCAGGTTTTCCTGGCCTGTCAGATCCGCCTTGATGCCGTTCAGGTGGCCGAAATAGAGCACCTCGCGGTTGTAGTCGTCCGCAAGCGCATCGATGGTCTCCCCGCGCCAGCGGATGCTGCCCGCGTCGGGGCGCAGCAGGCCGCAGAGCGCTCGCAGCAGGGTGGTCTTGCCGCTGCCATTACGCCCGCGCACATGCAAAAGGGTACTGGCGGCCAGACGGAAGCTGAGACCGGTGAACAGCGTGCGGTCGCCGCGACGGCAGGATAGGTCCTCGACCTCGAGCATGGGGGCGGTAGCGGGTCCGGGGTGATTCGGATGGCGAAGATGGCCGCGACAGGTCGCCAGCGCTTGCGCGCAAATGCTCGGCGACGGGCACCGCTGCTGCGCGCCGGCGAGACGATACAGCCTGCCCGCCGGTATCACAACCGGCCGCGGGCCAGACGGTTGACGCGCCACACGTTGCCGCGCGGTTACAATTGGCGGTTGAGCTGTGCCCGGCGCCACCGTAGCCGGGTGTGCATACTGTCGCGGGGGCACCGCCTGCCGCACTTTCGGGAGTCTCGCCTTGCAGCCGTTCTACATCATGGTTTTCGCCGCCGGCCTGGTGGCTGCCGGATTGTTGTTCCGTGTGCTGGGCTTGTTCGGCCGGCTCATCCGGCCGCGGCGCGTGCTGGCCTACCAGCGTCGGGACGAGTTCCTGAACTTTCAGGAGCGGCTCTGCCTCGGCACCGTGGAGGAGGCCGTGGGACGGGATTTTCGCGTCTTCTCACGGGTTGCGGCGGGCGCCGTGCTTGCGGGCGATGTGATGCTCGGCAGGCGGCGGCGACGTGCCGCCGAACAGGCATTGGCGGGCCGGATGTTTGACTTCTTGGTCTGCTCGGCGGCGGATGCACATCCACTCTGTGCGGTATTGGCGAGCCCGCCGGAGCCCAGCCGACGCCGACGGCGAGAGGTCAGCGAGCTGCGCTCGGCGTGCACGGATGCTGGGCTGCCGGTGGTGGAGCTGGCGCTGGCGGACGGCTATGAGCTGACGGCTATTCGCCAACAGCTGCTGGACGCCATCGAGAGCGCGGAAGTGCGTATTGCGCCGACGCCGGACCCGATGGCCGCTGACGAGGAATCGCTGCTCGCCGAGCTCGCGGCTGCCATGCAGGAGCCGGATGGGCGAGGCCCAGGCACCCGCCCGCGGCGCTGATGCGAAGACGCGGTCCGCGCCGCGGTGGCCGCGGCAAGCCTCAGGCCGGCCGTGAGGTATCCAGCAGCAAACGCCCGCCTTGCACTGTCACCCGGAAGGTCGCGATGGGCTCATCTGCCGGGGGCTCCTGGGGCTCCCCGGTTTCCAGGCTGAACCAGCTGCCGTGCAGGGAGCACTTGATGTAGGCACCGTCAAGGCACCCGTAGGACAACGGATAGTCCTCGTGACTACAGTTGTCCTCCACGGCGTAGAAGCGCTCATCCACCCGGGCGATGATGTAGCTGCGTCCGGCGACCTTGACGGCGATGAACTTGCCGGGCTCGATGTCGCCGGCAGCGCCGACGTCAATGACTGAATCTGCCATACCGGCCTCCTCAGCGCAGCCGGCGCGCGGCAGCGCCAGAGTCCAGCACAGCCCGGATCCGGTCGGCACCCGCGTGCTGCGTCTGCTCCCGGCCCAAGTGCCAGAGAATCAGGGCGCCGGAGAACACCAGGCTGTCGTAAGTCGGGCCGCGCTGGCCCTCCAGTGCGGCCATACCGGCCTGGGCCGCCGCGCGGGCCGTGGCTGGCACGTCCACAGCAACGGCGATCTCGTCGCCGGGGCGGCTGGTGGTGGGCAGGTCCTCCGGCAGCGGCACGGCGCGTATGTTTTGCTCAATGCCAAGCTCGCCCGGATCGATGTCGAAGGATTGCTCCTCGCCCATGCGCTGGTAGTTGAAGCAGACACCTTTCTGGCGCAGCGAAGGCACGACACCGCCCTCGACGCCGCGCACGAGCAGCGCCGAGTCGAAGCCCGCGTGGCGCGCGAGCAAGGCGTAGATACGCGGGTAGGGCTTGTGCACGTAGCCAGTGACCAGATGGGTCTTCTTACGCCCGTGAATGGGCCGAGCCATAACCTCGACGGTGGTGATCACCTGACGCTTGACGATGGTGCCACGCAGGGGCACCAGGTCGTGCACCTTGGGGGCGAAGGCGCGCTGGTCGACATAGCTCCAGCCGATGGCCGGGTCGGCGATGCGCGCGGCCGCATCCGCCGGCGACAGGTCCACCGGCAGGCCGGCGGCCTCCAGGACATGACGATGTGTGACGCCGAACTTAGGCCCCACCGCGTCCAGGCCATGGCTCACCGCCGGCACGCCGCACTCGGCCAGTACCGGCGCCAAGAAAGGGGAGGCCGGCAGGCAGCGGTTGTAGCCGTCGTAGGGGTCGGCGATGTCCACCACCTCGTCAACGTCCGCGACGGCATGGTTGGTAGCTTCGCGCACGGCGTCCAACACACCCCGTTGCTCGTCATCGGTCTCGCGCTTCATGCGCATAGCAATCATGAAAATGCCTGCCTGCACTGGGTCCACCTCGGTGTCCAGGATGGCCTGCATGCCAAGGCGCGCCTCGTCCAGCGAAATGTCCTTCGAGAGCTCGGGGCCGGTGGCGATGCGCTGGATGATAGAGCGCATGGTGCGTTGGATTTCGTTCATCGCGTCTGACTGCCTGCTGTGTGGAACGTCATGCGCTGTTGCGCAGATGCCGGGTGCAATTCGGGGTCATTGGGCGGGGGTTCAACCTCCCCAGCGGCTCTGCAGTGGCTCCGCTGCCGCGGGCGCGATCCATCGGCACCAGGCAATGGGGCTCCAAAGCAGTGCCAGCGACGCAGCCGGCGATCCGCCCTTGTGTACGCCCTGTCAATCCCGCCAACGCTTGAGCAGGTCGCCATAGGCATCGATGCGCCGGTCGCGGAAGAAGGGCCAGATGCGCCGTACCGCCTCGGCGCGATTGAGGTCGATGTCCACGATGAGGTCCTCCGGCGCGGTCTCGGAGGCGGCGGCGAGGATCTCCCCCTGCGGTCCGCAGGCGAAGGAGCTGCCCCAGAACAGGATCCCGTCCTCGGGTCCTGCCGCGTCCGGCGCCGGCTCGAAGCCCACGCGGTTGCAGGCGAGCAGCGGCAGGCCGTTGGCGACCGCATGCCCACGCTGCACCGTGCGCCAGGCATCGAGCTGGCGGCCGCGCTCGTCCTCGGGGTCGGCCGGGTCCCAGCCGATGGCGGTGGGGTAGAGCAGGAGCTCAGCTCCCCCGATGGCCATGAGCCGCGCCGCTTCCGGGAACCACTGATCCCAGCACACCAGCACGCCGAGCCGTCCGACGGCCGTGTCCACTGGCCTGAAGCCGAGGTCGCCAGGTGTGAAATAGAACTTCTCGTAGTAGCCGGGATCGTCGGGGATGTGCATCTTGCGATACAGGCCGGCCAGGCTGCCGTCGGCATCCAATACAACGGCGGTGTTGTGGTAGACGCCGGCGGCGCGGCGCTCGAACAGAGAGCCGACGATGACGACACTCAGCTCGGCGGCCAGCGCACCGAGGGCGGCGGTGCTCGGGCCGGGGATGGGCTCGGCAGCGTCGAAGCTGTCTGCACGCTCGCGCTGGCAGAAATAAGCGCCATTGTGCAGCTCCTGTAACAGCACCAACCGGCAGCCTGCCCCGGCGACGCGCCGGATGGCCTGCAGGCAGGCATCCAGATCTGTGCCGGGCTCTGTCTGGGCCTCGCGCTGGATGAGGGCGGCCTTGAGGCTTCGCATGCTGCTCCTGGTGGGGGTTGTCTTGAGACCGGTAGTGAGAGTGCCCCTCAGCGTGCCCCCTCAGAGCGAGGGGATGCACACCTGCGCTGGGGCGAGTGGGCTCGGCCGCGCTAAGGA
>NZ_JAIFKJ010000118.1 GCF_019695415.1 Thiohalocapsa sp. | reverse complement strand
TGGTACCGGGGACGAGACTCGAACTCGTAAGGTGTTGCCACCGGTGGATTTTGAGTCCACTGCGTCTACCAATTCCGCCACCCCGGCAGTTAATCAATAATCATAACCCGAACGCACTTTGCTGCGGAACTCCCCTATGCAACGCAGTGACTTCCGATTCGACCTGCCTGCAGCGCTCATCGCCCAGCGCCCGCTGGCCGAGCGCAGTGCGAGCAGGCTCCTGGTACTGGACGGTGCGAGCGGCGAGTATCGGGATCGCATGTTCGCGGACCTACCAACGCTGCTGGACGCAAAGGACCTGCTGGTGTTTAACGACACCCGGGTCCTGCCGGCTCGGCTCTTCGCACAGAAGGAGACGGGTGGGCAGGCGGAGATCCTGGTCGAGCGGTTGGTGGCACCCCGGCGCGTCACTGCCCAGGTGCGAGCGAGCAAGTCGCCGCGGCCGGGTACGCAGCTGCTGCTGGCCGATGGCGCGCGTTTGACCGTAATCGGGCGAGAAGACGATTTCTTCGTACTGGAGAGCGCTTCCACCGATTTCGCCGATCTCATGAGCCGTCATGGCCATACGCCGCTGCCGCCGTACATCGACCGCCCGGATGACGCCGTCGACCGCGAGCGCTACCAAACCGTCTACGGACGTAGACACGGCGCGGTGGCTGCGCCCACAGCGGGACTGCACTTCGATGCGGTGATGCTCGAGCGGCTGCAGGCCATGGGGGTCGCAATTGCCCATGTGACGCTGCACGTGGGCGCCGGCACCTTTCAGCCGGTGCGCGAGGACGACCTCGACAAGCACCGGATGCACGCGGAATGGTTGGAGGTAAACGAGGAAGTCTGCGCCCAGGTGGCGGATGCGCGCGCCCGTGGCGGCCGCGTCGTGGCGGTGGGCACCACCACGGTCCGCAGTCTCGAGACCGCCGCGGCAACCGGTGAGCTCAAGCCCTTCTGCGGTGACAGCCGGCTCTTCATTCGGCCCGGCTATCGCTTCCGCGTCATCGACGCCATGCTCACGAACTTCCACCTGCCCGAGTCGACGCTGCTGATGCTGGTCTGCGCCTTCGCCGGCTATGAATCGGTGATGGCCGCCTATCGGCATGCCGTGGCGGCGCGCTATCGCTTTTTCTCTTACGGCGATGCGATGTTCCTGACCCGAGGGGCGCGTCACCGCGTCTGAGGAGCTGGCTGGAAGCCTACCGCTTGCGGCCTGCGCAGCCGCAGCGCCCAACACTCGAGCGCGTAACGTTCTGAGCGGGCAAAAAAAAGCGCGGCTGGCGCCGCGCTATAAGATTACCACCAAAGGAGGATGGAGGAGTGCACTGAAGAACTGCAAATCTTCAGTACATCAACAGTTTCTTAAATACCGATGGAGCTGTCAACCCCATCCCAGCCTTTTTGAGACGTTGCTGTCAGCCCAAAACCGACACCGGCTCTGAACTGCCCAGGCTTTGACGAAGGGCGAGACGGCAACGTCCATACCCTGCCCGGTATATATTGCGATTCTGCAATGGTGCCAGAGCAACAGCGGGCCGCTTGCGGCTGATGCTTGTCGCCGCGCAACACCGCACTACGCGGCGGCGGGATAGGGGACACCGCAGCCCCCATGGCCGCAGTAGCCGCCCGGGTTCTTTGCCAGGTACTGTTGGTGGTAGTCCTCGGCATAGTAGAAGGCGGGCGCCGGCAAGATCTCTGTTGTGATGGCCGCGCTGCGTCCCGTCGCGGCCAGGGCTTGCTGGTAGCGCGCGAGACTGCCGCGGGCGCTGGCGAGCTGCTCGTCGTCCGCACAATAGATGCCAGAGCGGTACTGAGTGCCGACGTCATTGCCTTGACGCATCCCCTGGGTGGGGTCGTGGCCCTCCCAGAAGGCGGCCAGCAGGCGCTCGTAGTCGATGGCGTCCGGGTCGTAGACAACGCGTACCACCTCGTTGTGGCCAGTCATGCCCGAGCAGACCTCGTCATAGGTTGGATTCGGCGTGTGGCCGCCGGCGTAGCCCACAGCCGTGCTGTAGACGCCGGGCAGCTCCCAGAACAGACGCTCCGCACCCCAGAAACAGCCCATGCCGAACATTGCGAGCCGCATGGCCGCCGGAAACGGGGGTTGGATGGGGTGGCCATTGACGTAATGACGGTTGGTTACCGGCATCGGCGTGTCGCGGCCGGGCAGCGCAGCGTCGGCGCTCGGCATTTCGGTCTTCTTTCGAAACATGAACATGACGTTCTCCGCTGGTTTGCTGCAGGCCTGCAGGGAGTCGGACATGGGTCGGCGCATGTCCGGTCTCGGTTTCGCCGACCTGCACTCGGGTGCAGAATTGGGCGCCGTCTCCGGCTTACCAAGAACAGGCGAAGCGATGCCACGCTCTACCTTTGCGGCTGCCCGCCAGCCAGTTGCGCCCCATGCCCGAGCTGGATCTGAGGCAGATGCTCTTCCTGTGCCGGCCCAGGTACGGCTCATCACCATCGACCTCGACGACACCGTTTGGCCCTGCGCCCCTGTGATCCAGGCCGCGGAGGACGCGCTCCACGCCTGGCTTGCGGCGCGGACGCCGCGCCTCATGGCGCGTTTCGACGCCGAAGCGCTGCGTGCGCATCGCCGGGCCTTGATGTCGGAGCGGCCGGACATCGCACATGACGTCACTGCCGTGCGGCACCTGTCGCTGCAAAGGCTGCTGGCAGAGGGGGGATATGACATGGCACTCGCTGATGCCGCCATGGATCTGTTCCGCCGCCACCGCAACTGTGTAGAGCCGTACGACGACGTGGCTCCGGTGCTCGCCCGGCTGCGCCGGCGCCATCGCCTGGTGGCAGTCACCAATGGCAATGCGGAGGTTCACGAGACGCCGCTGCGGGATGCCTTCCATCGCGCAGTCACCGCGGCAGAGGCGGGCGCCGCGAAGCCGGACCCAGCCATGTTCCGGCTCGCCATGGACTGGGCGGGAGTCAGCCCTGCCGAGACCCTGCACGTCGGCGACGACCCGCTGCGGGACGTAGAGGCCGCCAGGCAGCTCGGCATCGCACCTGTCTGGGTCAACCGTGACAACCAACCCTGGCCCGATCACCTGCCGCCGCCGCTGCTCGCCGTGGAGGATCTGCACGGGCTGGCCCAGTGGCTCGATGCGGCGCAGTTGCAGACCGCAGACCGCGGGCTCAGTGATGCAGTTTGAGCTCCTTGCCACCGACGGTGCTGCCCGCCGCGGCCGCCTCACCTTCCCCCGCGGCACCGTGGAGACGCCCGCCTTCATGCCGGTGGGCACCTATGGCACCGTCAAGGGCATGACGCCGGAGGAGCTCGAAGGTCTGGGCGCGGAGATCGTCCTCGGCAACACCTTTCACCTGATGGGCCGGCCGGGTACCGCCGTCATCGAGGCCCATGGCGGCCTGCACGCCTTCATGCACTGGCGGCGGCCCATCCTGACCGATTCCGGCGGCTTTCAGGTCTACAGCCTGGGGGATCTGCGCAAGATCACCGAGCACGGCGTCCAGTTCCGCTCGCCGGTGGACGGAAGCCCTGTGTTCATGGGGCCCGAGGAGTCCATGGCCGTGCAACGTGCGCTCGGGTCGGACATTGTCATGATCTTCGACGAGTGCACGCCGTACCCGGCGGATACAGACACCGCGCGCACCTCCATGGAGCTCTCCCTGCGCTGGGCCGCCCGCAGCAAGGCCGCGCATGGCGAGAACCCGTCCGCGCTGTTCGGCATCGTCCAGGGCGGCATGTACCCTGAGCTTCGCAGCCGCTCCTTGGACGGGCTCGTCAACATCGGCTTCGATGGCTACGCGGTGGGGGGGCTCTCCGTGGGGGAGCCGGAGCTGGACCGGCTCAGGGTGCTGGACCACCTGGCGGACCAGCTGCCTGCGGACAAGCCGCGCTATCTGATGGGCGTCGGCACACCGGCGGACATCGTCAAGGCCGTCCAGCGCGGCATCGACATGTTCGACTGCGTGATGCCAACGCGCCACGCGCGCAATGGCTATCTGTTCACCAGTCAGGGCACGGTGCGCATCAGGAACGCCGCCCACAAGAGCGACACGGGGCCGCTGGACCCGGCCTGCAGCTGCTATACCTGCCGCAACTACAGCCGCGCCTACCTGCATCACCTGGACAAGTGCAACGAGATCCTGGGTGCCCGGCTCAACACCATCCACAACCTCAGCTTCTATCAAGCACTGATGCGCCGGCTGCGCAGGGCCATCGAGGCCGGCGGGCTGGCGAACCTGGCGGCCGGCTTGCTTCCCGACGCGTCGGGCGTCTGACGGCGACGCCGAGCGTTACGCCAACGGCGAGCGGCTTAGACGGATAGGAACTCCAAGCTGCCCCGAGGGTCCAGCCCGGCGCTCAGGCAGCACGAGAGTCGCGCGCTGGATGTGACGTCAAAAACCGGAAACATGGCGACGTAAGTCGCTGAAAATGAAGGAGCCGGGAAACCGCCCAATGTCTGCACA
>NZ_JAIFKJ010000305.1 GCF_019695415.1 Thiohalocapsa sp. | reverse complement strand
GGCTGTCGGGCGCCGCGTCTGTGGTCGGCAGGCGGCGTCCTTCGTGCTGGCATGTCTGCGTCAATCGGGACTGGTTGGGCGCCGGTGGCGGGTTGGAGGGGGCGGTGCGCTGCCGTGCGCGATGTCAGGGAAATTCTGCGTGCAGAACCTGGCCGGCGCGCATGGCGGTGGCCGTCTCCCCACGAACCGCAGGGATCACGCCTGGAACCAACGCGCGCGCCTGGTTGCCGTAAGACGCCAACTCAGCGACTTACGGTGATTCCCATGCACGTGCCACAGATGATCCGCGCTCGGCGCGCGTCAACCCTGCTCGCACTGACAGCCAGCCTCGCCTCCGCGGTCGCGATGGCGGCGCCGCGTGCTCCGGCGGATGAGGGGGTGAGCGAGTTCGACCCGAAGCCTTCGGCATCCGCTGCGGCGCCGGCCCCGGACCCGCTGGTCTGGGGGCGCTTCGTCTCGGAGGTGCTCGGCAGCCGGGCGACCGGCGCGGTGCCTGATTCCGTCTCCGTGGCGTTCTTCAACAGCCTGCTGCGGGCGGTGGGCTGGGGCGAGGCGCCAGACGTCGGCGGCCCCTACACCCTGTTCCTGCCGGTGGACACCGCCTTCGCGCGGTTCCCGGGCGAGGCGCTCGACGCGGTGGTGCACGATCGCGCGGCGCTTGAGGCGTTGGTAGACGGGCACATCGTTCCCGGCAGCGTGACGCGTGAGGCGCTGCAGCAGGGCAGGGTGCTGATGTCGCTCCGGGGCGAGCCGATCGCCGCCGACTGGGTTGGTCGGCCCTTCGTCAACGGCGCCGCCGTGATCGCCAGCGCCGAGCTCGAGCACGGCGTGGTGCACTTCATCGACCGGGTGCTCTGAGAGCCTAGCGCGTAACCGCTGGCCAGGGCGCGTGGTGCGCGCCGGCGAGCAGCCGGGCAGCCGGCTTGGGTCATCGGAGTGCTTGGGCCGGGCGGCTCTGCCGCAAATCCGTCGTCAACGCGTGCAAGTTGTCACACTGGGCGTCACGCTGACGCAAAATCCGCCTGAGGAAGGCGCGGCAAAGGCTTGGAAAGATTGGTGGAGCCGAGGGGGATCGAACCCCTGACCTTCGCATTGCGAACGCGACGCTCTCCCAGCTGAGCTACGGCCCCGTGAGGTGCGGGCGGTTGGGCGGGTGGCGACTTGCGTGCCAGACTTGCCCGAGCCCCCAAGTGTATCACTGCTT
This sequence comes from Thiohalocapsa sp., assembly GCF_019695415.1. Classification (GTDB taxonomy): domain Bacteria; phylum Pseudomonadota; class Gammaproteobacteria; order Chromatiales; family Chromatiaceae; genus Thiohalocapsa. The sequence goes on along the minus strand of NZ_JAIFKJ010000305.1, from coordinate 3,242 downwards.
CGGGTTTTGACAATCGAGCGGGCGCCGCCACCTCGGGAGGGTGCCGTGGTTACGGCGCGGATTCCCAAGCTGTTCTGGAGCTCTGTCGTGCTGGACTCGAAACCCCTGCTGCTCGAGACCGAATTTCCGCCCATCGTGCGTCGCCGCCTGAGCACGGTGCAGGTGAATCTCGGCTACCGTTGTAATCAGTCCTGCGTACATTGCCACGTGGACGCCGGCCCGAAGCGGCATGAGGAGATGACTGCGCAGACCATGGAGCAGGTGCTGGACTTCGTGGCCCGCAGCGGTGCCGGCACTCTGGACATTACCGGTGGCGCGCCGGAGCTCAACGCCGTATTCAGGCCGCTGGTGGAGCGGGCCCGGGGGCTCGGCATGCATGTGATGGACCGCTGCAACCTCACCATCCTGGAGGAGCCAGGCCAGGCGGACCTGGCGGCGTTCCTGGCCGATCACCGCGTGGAAATCATCGCCTCGCTGCCCTGCTATCTGGAGGATAACGTGGACGGCCAGCGCGGCAAGGGCGTCTTCGACGGCAGTGTGCGCGGCCTTAAGCGCTTGAACGCCCTTGGCTACGGCGCCGACGATGCCGATGCCACCGGACTGCTGCTCAACCTGGTTTACAACCCGGTGGACGCGGTGCTCCCCCCGCCGCAGTGCGCCTTAGAGGCGGACTATAAGCGCGAGCTGGCCGAGCGCTACGGCATCCGCTTCAACCGGCTGCTGACGTTGGCCAATATGCCGATCCGGCGCTTCGGCGGCTGGCTGCTGTCCACCGGGCGCTTCAACGAGTACATGCGCCTGCTGAAGGACGCGCACCGGGATGAGAACCTGGATGCGGTCATGTGCCGCGACCTCATCAGCATCGATTGGCAGGGCTATGTTTACGATTGCGACTTCAACCAGATGCTGGGGCTTCCGGTGGGCTCGGCGGGCGACGAGCGCCGGCACATCAGCGAGCTGACGGATGCCGATGGGCTCACGGGGGCCGGCATCCGCGTCGGCGAGCACTGCTTCGGCTGCACGGCGGGCCAGGGCAGCAGCTGCGGCGGGGCGCTCAGCTGAGTGCGACGCTCCGCGTGGGTGTTGGTTATCGCTTCCCGCGGGCGCGCGTCCTGGTGTTCGCAAAAGCGCCGGTCGCTGGCGCCTGCAAGACGCGGCTGATTCCAGCGCTGGGGGCGGACGGCGCAGCGGACTTGCATCGGGCACTGCTGGAGGACACCCTGGCTCGGCTCGCGCCAGCCGGGATCGCGCCGATTGAGCTATGGTGCGCGCCGGATGCCGGGCACCCGGTGTTCCGCGAGCTGGCGGCGCGCTGGGCGGTGTCGCTGCACACGCAACAGGGCGACGACCTCGGTGCGCGCCTGCGACATGCGGCGACGAATGCGTTGGCGCAGGCTGAGGCCGTGGTGTTGATCGGCTGCGACTGTCCGGGGCTCGGGTCGGCGCAGGTCACGTCAGCGCTGACTGCGCTGTTGGAGTCGTCGCCGCAGGACGCGGTGCTCGGGCCTGCGGATGATGGCGGCTATGTGCTGCTCGGGCTGCGGCAGGCGGCGCGCGAGCTCTTCGCGGACATGCCCTGGGGGGGCGATCAGGTTGCGGCAGTCACCCGGGAGCGCATGGCCGGGCTGGGGTGGCGATGGCGGGAGCTGGCGTCATTGCCGGATCTGGATCGACCCGAGGACCTCATCTGGTATCGGCGGAAGCGGGCGAGCTGAGGGTCGACCCCGGAGCGCGGTGGTGTCGGGCCTCGTTGCGCTGAGCGCCGACCTGCGCTGCCGGTCGGCCCACGACGATGATCGGCGGGGTTGGAGCCCGGTGTCGCGTTGCGCTCGTCGCGGCCCTGCGCGCAATCCGATCGCACGGGCGGCGGTCAGCGATGCAGGATGAGCTCCAGCACGAACTTGGAGCCGAAGTAAGCAAGGATCAGCAGTAGGAAGCCGCTCAGGGTCCAGCGGATGGCTTTTTGGCCGCGCCAGCCCCAAACGCGGCGGCCGAGCAGCAGTCCGCCGAAGACCATCCATGCGAGCACAGACAGCACGGTCTTGTGCACCAAATGCTGGGCGAACATGTTCTCGAGGAAGGCAAAGCCCGAGAGCAGCGCCAGCGTCAGCAGCACGAAGCCGATGCCGATCATCTCGAACAGCAGGGCTTCCATGGTCATCAACGGCGGCAGCGTGCGGATGAAGGTGTTCGGCTTGCGCCGGCGCAAATAGTTGTCCTGCACCGCCAGCAGGACCGCCTGCACGGCGGCGAGCGTGAGCAGGCTGTAGGCGAGCATGGACAGCAGCACATGCAGCTTCAGGATCCAGCTCGCGTCGTCGCTCATGAAGCCGACGCCCGGGTAGATCAGATCCAGCAGCACCGTGATGGCTGCCAACGGCAGGATCACGAGCCCGAGGTTTTCGATGGGCTTGCTCAAGCTGGAGATCAACAGCGACGCCACCACCGTCCAGGAGGCGAGCGACAACGCATTGAAGAAGGCCAGATTCAGCCCGGCGTGGCTGAAGATGGCTTGGTACAACAGCCAGGTGTGCAGCAGCAGCCCGAGGAAGCCGAGCCCCAGTGTGGTCTGCCGCAGCACCTGTACCGAGCTCAGGTCGCGGTTGAACAGGCGCCAGCCGATGAGGCTCGCGCTGGCAATGTAGGCGGCGATGCTGACGAGGGCGATGGGGGCACTGCTCATGGCTGCGGATCATCGCACAACTGGGTGCCCGTCGGAACGCGCCCGCGCTGGCGGGCGTGCGTCAGCGGGCTGTTCTTTGCGGCTGCCTTGATTTAGGTTAAGCACCTCGTTGGTCGTGCGCGACGGAACCCGCATCGTGCAGCCGACGCAGCAAAGCTGACGGCCCGTGGCTGGTTGCCGGCCCGGCGGCCATTTCTCCTCCGACTCCGTCCCCGATACACATCATGTTCGACAGCTTGCAGGAGCGCTTCGGCGACGTGCTCAAGGGCCTGCGCGGCCAGGCTCGGCTCACCGAGGACAACATAAAAGACACCCTGCGCGAGGTGCGCATGGCGCTGCTGGAGGCCGATGTGGCCCTGCCGGTGGTGCGCGGCTTCGTAGAACGGGTGCGCGAGCGCGCCTTGGGTGCCGACGTTACCCGCAGCCTGACCCCTGGCCAGGTGCTCATCAAGATCGTCAACGACGAGCTGACGGCTCTGATGGGCGAGGTCAACGAGGGCTTGGCCCTGAACGTCCAGCCGCCGGCGGTGATCCTGATGGCCGGCCTGCAGGGCTCGGG
>NZ_JAIFKJ010000539.1 GCF_019695415.1 Thiohalocapsa sp. | reverse complement strand
GAGGTCGATCTCGTCTTCGGCGGCGGGCCGCGCGTGCTGCGGTTGCTGCGCATGGGCAGCTTCAGCATGGCACGTGTGATGCGCAATCGGGGCGGTGGATCGCGCAACGTCAGCACCAACTATCGGCGTATCAAGCAGCTCAACCAGTTGGTGGAGAAACTGGGCTCCCTGCTCCCCATCGGCGTGCTGCGTCACGCCCGCAACTGGGTGCGCTGCACCGAATATTGGACCAACAGCGGCGTCGACAACCTGCGTGAGATGCTCCTCTTCGTCGGGCGCGAGTACGCGGACTTGTCCGTCGCGGCGCAGCCGCCCATCATCCACCCCGAGGATGGCTTCTACGACCTTCTACGACCTTGCGCGGGGCGATACTACGAGAGCCTGGACGGCTACCTGCGCCAACATCCGCTTGATCCCGCGCAGCCGACCGTGCTGGCGATCCTTTATGGCGGCACGACGATGGACGCCTGCGTGGCCGGAAGCCACGAGTTACTCGACGCGCTTTCCGAGCGGGCGAATCTGCTCCCTTTCTTCGCCGACGGCATTGGGACGGCGGCCGCGCTCCACCGCCACCTGCTCCCCGATGGTGAGCCGCGCCTCGCACTCGATGCCATCGTCTCGTTGCAGTGGTTTCGGCTGGAGGGCGGCCCGCTGGGCGGCGATCCCCAGGTGACCTACGATCTGCTGCGGGCGCTGGATGCGCCGCTTTACACCCCGGCGACCTCGTACAACCGCGCCATCTCCCTCTGGGAGCAAAACCCCGATGGCGTGACGCCGGTGGAGACGCTGGCGACGATCACCCTGCCGGAACTGGATGGGGCGATGGAGCCGCTTTTTCTCTTTGGGCTGCGGGATCTGGATGGCACGGCGCCGAAGGCGTCGGCCACGAGGCCGGTCCCGGGGCGCGGCGAGCGACTGGCCCAGCGCATGCTGCGCCGCGTGGAGCTGCGCCACAAGCCCAACGCCGAGAAGAAGATCGCCCTGGTGCTCTACAATTATCCGCCCGGCGAGGGCACGCTGGGCGAGGCCTCGTTCCTGGACGTGTTCGCCAGCGTCGAGCGAATCCTGCGCCGCCTGAAGGACGAGGGATACACCGTCGAGCTGCCCCAGGAACCGATAGGGGAATTGCTGCTGCGGCAAGGGCTGATCAACCGGGGCGAATGGACGGGCCGGGCGCTGACGGCCCAGCACGCCCTGCGCGTGCCCGTGCACGAGTACGAGACGTGGTATCGGCAGCTTCCAGCGGAGATCCGTCAGCGGACCGAGGCCCTGTTTGGCCCGCCGCCGGGCGACCTGATGAACGACGGTCAGGACATCTTCTTGGCCGGCCTGCGGCTGGGGAACGTGCTGCTGGCCGTGCAACCCTCGCGCGGCGTCCACGAGGACCCGCAGAAGATCCATCACGACCGTTCGCTCCCGCCGCACCACCAGTACATCGCCTTCTACCTGTCCCTTATACCCACTTCCGAGCCCACGAGACTAAGGCGAAGCCCGGATGCCGTCTTTTGCTTGAA
>NZ_JAIFKJ010000549.1 GCF_019695415.1 Thiohalocapsa sp. | reverse complement strand
TGTCGCCGCGCAGGATGCAGCTCGGGTACTTCCAGGTGATGGCGGAGCCCGTCTCCACCTGGGTCCAGCTGATCTTGGAATTGTTGCCGCGGCAGTCACCGCGCTTGGTAACGAAGTTGTAGATACCGCCGCGCCCTTCCTCGTCGCCCGGGTACCAGTTCTGCACCGTGGAGTACTTGATCTCGGCGTTGTCCAGTGCGATCAGCTCCACCACCGCCGCATGCAGCTGGTTTTCGTCGCGCTGCGGCGCGGTGCAGCCCTCCAGGTAGCTCACATAGCTGCCTTCGTCGGCGACGATCAGCGTGCGCTCGAACTGCCCCGTCTTCGCCTCGTTGATGCGGAAGTAGGTGCTGAGCTCCATCGGACAGCGCGTATTCTTCGGCACATAGACGAAGGTGCCATCGGTGAACACCGCAGAGTTGAGGCCCGTGTAGAAGTTGTCGGTCGGCGGCACGACGCTGCCCAGATACTTCTGCACCAGCTCGGGGTACTCCTGTACGGCCTCCGAGATGGAGCAGAAGATGACGCCCGCCTCCGACAGCTTCTCACGGAAAGTGGTCGCCACGGATACGCTGTCGAAGACGGCATCCACGGCAACACCGGCCAGCGCCTTCTGCTCCTCGATGGGGATACCGAGCTTCTCGTAGGTCTCGAGCAGCACCGGATCCACCTCGTCCAGACTCTTCAGCTCCTTCTTCTTCGGCGCCGAAAAGTAGGAGATGGACTGGTAGTCGATGGGCGGGTAGTGCACCGCCGCCCACTTCGGCGTCGGCATCTCCAGCCATTTGTGGTACGCGGCCAGGCGCCAGTCGAGCATCCACTGCGGCTCGCCCTTGCGCTGGGAGATGGTCGCGATGACGGACTCGTCCAGGCCCGGCGGCAGGGTGTCGGACTCGATCTCGGTGACAAAGCCGTGCTCGTACTCGCTCTTGACCAGATGGCCGTACTCCGCCTCGGCCTCCGCGGCCTTGGTGGAGGTCTGCGCTTCCGCCTTGGCGTCGGCGGGAAGGACGTCGTCGGGTGTTGCACTCATGGCTCGCTCCGATTTCTGAGTAGATTACTCGGTTATTGTATTGTGCGTTCGCGCGTATTCAAGGCGCTGATCGCAAGGAATCTCGTCGGCCGCCGACGGCGCGGATCCGCGCCAACGGCCGCGGCCAAGGTCAATGCCGTCCAATCCGCTTTCAAGTGCCGCTGACGCGACAGGTGCACGGTCTCGTTTGCACACCGTTGCGGCCGGCAGCCAACGCGGGCCGCCTGGGTGCAGCCAGGCGTACGGGCGCCTTGCGCTGCGCTCGACTCGCGCTGCGCGGAACCTTTCCCCCTCCCGCGCAAGTCAGCGGCGGCCTTATTGCAAGCGACAATCATTGGCATTATCTTTATGGATCAGCCAGTTGCACGGGTCCCCTTAATCGAGACAGCCGATTATCGCAGCACCGTGCGCCGACGCCAGAGAGATCCGGCGCGCGGACCGCCGGTGAACCTGTGATCACCGGCTCGAATGGTCGATAATGTCGCGCTGTCGCGCCGGCGCCTGCCCCGCCAGACGCCCAAGCGGCCGTGGCGGCAACGGCCGTCGTATCCCGCAGCCCCTAATCCGCAAGGGGCGCGCAATCCCCATTCCGAGCCTCGTATGCCGCCCGCCCAGGACGCTACCGTCGCCATGCCGATCGACACCGCCACGAGCCAGCTCTCGGTGCTGGACGCGAGCGTTGCCTACGGCGACACCACTGTGGTGAGCGATGTCTCGTTCGTTTTGGAGGCGGGCAATATCGGCTGCCTGCTCGGGCCCAGCGGCTGCGGCAAGCCCCCCCGGCGGGGGGCCATGGCGGGGGCGGGGCCGCGGGGCCGGGGCGGGTCCCGCGTGCCGGGGGAGCTGGGCGCCCGCCCGGGTGACACGCTGGCCCCGGGGCAGCGGCGAATGGGCATGGTGTTCCAAGCCTTCGCGCTCTTCCCCCCCCTGGATGTGGGCCGCAACATCGCATTCGGCCTGCGCGGACAGCCCGCCGCGATGCGCCGACGGCGGGTCGGGGAGCTGCTGGAGCTGGTGGGCCTCACAAGCGCCGCCCGCCAATATCCACACGAGCTGTCCGGCGGTATGCAGCAGCGTGTCGCACTCGCACGGGCCATGGCGCCGCGACCACAAATGCTGCTGCTGGACGAGCCCTTCTCGAGCATGGATGCGGACATGCGCGAGCAGATCGCCCGCGAGGTGCGCGACGTGCTGAAGCGCGAGAACGTCACGGCCATCCTGGTCACCCATGACCAGCTCGAGGCCTTCGCCATGGCCGACATCATCGGCGTCATCGGCGGCGGCCGGGTGCACCAATGGGGCAGCGGGTTCAGTCTTTACCATGAGCCGGCAGACCGTTTCGTCGCGGACTTCATTGGCCAGGGCGTCCTGCTCCCGGCCACCGTCCATGACGAGATCCGCGTCAAGACAGAGCTGGGCCGCATCGCCGGCGAGCATCCCCATGGTCTCGAACGGGACACGCCTGCCGAAGTGCTGATCCGCCCCGACGACATGGTCTATGACGAATCGAGCCCCAGAAAGGCCGTCATCGTCGAGCGCGCCTTCCGCGGCGCCGAGTTCATGTACACAGTGCGGCTCGCCAGCGGCACCGAAGTCCTGTGCCTAGTGCCGAGCCACTACCGACACGCCGTGGGGGAGGAGATCGGCGTTCGGCTGCAGGCGGATCACCTGGTGGTGTTTCCGGTTCAGGAATAGGCGATTCTGTCTGCTCCTCAGCCCTCAGCCCTCAGCCCTCAGCCCTGGGACATGAGGCGGCGTCGAGAGCTTGACGCATCTGCAAACATCCGACGTCGTCAAGCAATGAAATCTGGGGTCCATATGACGATCGACGATCCGCTGACACTGGCGCTCAGCGGCGAGCGCTTTGAGGCCCGCTACCGCGTACGGGCCGACGACGCGGCCGCGGCGCTGGCCCGCGCCCGTGATATCTGCCTGGAGCAGACGGTGGAGTTCCCGGAAGCGCTGATCCCGAATGACACGATTCGGGAGCAGATCGTCGGTGCCCCGGAACCCCCGATTGCGGCCGGTGACGCCGCCTGGGATGTCAGCATCCGCTACCCGGTGGAGGCCGCCGGTGGCGAGCTCACGCAGCTCGTTAACGTGCTCTTCGGCAACGTTGCCCTGCAGCCCGGCGTGCGGCTCATGGACGTCACCCTGCCGGGCACGATGCTGGAAAATCTGCCAGGACCACGCTTCGGCATCGGCGGGCTGCGCCGGCTGTTGGACGTTCCAGACCGCCCCCTGCTCTGTACGGCGTTAAAGCCCATGGGGCTGTCGGCCCAGGCGTTGGCACAACTCGCCTACAACCTCGCCCTGGGCGGGATCGATCTCATCAAGGACGACCACGGCCTTGCCGACCAGCCCTTCTCCCCTTTCGCCGAGCGGGTGCCCCGCTGCGCCGAGGCGGTGGCGCGCGCAAACCGCGAAACCGGTCGTCGTTGCCTCTATCTGCCGAATGTCACAGCGCCCGCCGCAGCCGTGCTGCCGCGCGCCCGGGCCGCCCGCGACGCGGGCGCCGGCGGCCTCCTGTTCTGTCCCGGGCTCGCCGGACTCGACGCCATGCGCGGGCTGGCCAGCGACTCAAGCCTCGCGCTGCCCATCCTGAGCCATCCGGCACTGATCGGCGGCCTCGCGCTTGGCCCGGACACCGGCCTTTCACCGCGGGTGCTCTACGGCCGCCTGAACCGCCTCGCCGGCGCCGACGCCGCCATCTTCCCGCACTTGGGCGGGCGCTTCAGCTTCTCGGCGGACGACTGCCGCGACATCGCCACGGGCTGCACCGACGCCATGGGCGGCCCGGCGCCAATCTTTCCCGTCCCGGCCGGCGGCATGAAGCTGGATCGGGTGCAAGAGCTTTGCAGCTTCTATGGCCGCGACTGCATGTTGCTCATCGGCGGCGACCTGCATGCCCTCGAGCCCGGCGAAGACCTGGTGCAGCGCTGCCGGCGCTTTGTGGCCCTGGCGGCCGCCGCATAACCAGCCGATGTGCGCGCTTCTCCACGACGGAACGCAATGAGGGCCAAATCGCCACGGAGGCTTAGAGTGTGGGCAACCTGCGGTCCGCGCCTGCTCGGTGCGAGCGAGCTGCGCCGAGACGCCGGCGCGGTCCACAGGGTGGCCACACGGCTTTCGCTCGGGCCGGTCCGCAGGGATGCGGACGCGTCCGCATATCCACAGGCCAACGACGGCGTTGCGGCAAACACATTGGCTCAGGGCACCCGGCGGCAGATTGCGACGGTGGATCATGCTGATATGCGTGGTTTGGGTACCACCGGACTTCACTGCGTCGCGGAGCTGGCCTTTCTTTAAGAGCAGGGATCGGCGCGCGGGATGCCCGTTGCGGGATGCTCCCGTACGCCGCCGATATAGCGCGGACAAGGGTTCTCCACACCGGCCGCGGATGCCCTGAGTCAATGTGTCTGTGCGCT
>NZ_JAIFKJ010000015.1 GCF_019695415.1 Thiohalocapsa sp. | reverse complement strand
GGACCACCCGGCTGCTCGACGACCTGAAGGACTTGGGCTACGACTACGCGACCAAGGCGGGGTTCTCCATCGGCATCGCGGACATGATCATTCCCGATGTGAAATCCAAGCGAATTGCCCAAGCCCAGAAGGAAATCGCCGAAATCCGCAAGCAACGGGAACAGGGAGTGATCACCGAACGCGAGCGATACAACAAGATGATCGACGTCTGGTCGCAGGCCAACAGCGACATCGCCGCGCAACTGTTCGAAGTCCTGGAGCAAAACCGCAAGAGCGTCGAAATCAACCCGGTGTTCGCCATGCTGGACTCCGGCGCCCGCGGCAGCAAGGACCAGATTCGCCAGCTCGCCGGCATGCGCGGTCTGATGGCCAAACCCTCCGGAGAAATCATCGAACGCCCCATTCTGTCCAACTTCCGCGAGGGGCTCACCGTGCTCGAGTACTTCATCAGCTCCCACGGGGCTCGCAAAGGGCTGGCCGACACCGCGCTGAAAACCGCGGACTCCGGCTACATGACCCGCAAACTCGTCGATGTCGCGCAGGACGTCATCTGCGTTGAAGAGGATTGCGGCACGGTGAACGGCATCTGGGTGCGCCCCATTCGGGAAGGGGACGAAGAGACGGTTCCCCTGCGAGACCGTATCGTCGGGCGCTTCAGCGCCGACGACATCCGCGACCCGCTGGCCAACTCTGACCAGGACGAGCTGCTGGTCTCGGCGGGACAGGAGATCACGCCGAGCATTGCCGCAGCGATCATCGACCGCGGCATCGAGGACATTCACATCCGCTCCGTTCTAACCTGCGAAAGCCGACACGGGGTTTGCGCCGCGTGCTACGGGCGAAACCTGGCCACCGGCGACTTCCCGGAGGAAGGCGAAGCGCTGGGCATCATCGCCGCCCAGTCCATCGGCGAGCCGGGCACCCAGCTCACCATGCGCACGTTCCATGTCGGCGGCACCGCCGCCGCCTCCGCCAAGCAACCCGTGCTCAAGGCGCGACACGAGGGCACGATCCGCCTGGAAGAGGCACGCTATGTCGAGCAGCAGGACGGCAACTGGGTCATTCTCAGCAAGGACGGCGCCGCCGTGATCGAAAACGACGACGGCGTCGAACTGGAACGCCATCAGTTGGTCCCGGGCGCCATCCTCACCCGGCGGGAAGGCGAAACCGTGGGCGCGGAGGAAAACTTCGGCCACTGGGACCCCTACAACGTCCCGATCATCACCCGGACCGCCGGACGCGTCGAATACCGCGACCTGATCGAAGGCGTGACCCTTCGGCGCGAAACCAGCCAGGCCAGCAATCGCGAGGAAGTCACGGTCATGGAACACCGCGAGGACCTCCATCCCCAGTTGGTGATTCTGGACGAAACGGACGAAATCGCCGACCACTACAGCTTGCCCGGCGGCGCCCACATCATGGTCGAGGACGGGCACAAGGTCGAAGCCGGCCAGACCGTGGCCGGAACGCCGCGCCAAACCGTCCGAACCACGGACATACCCGTCGGCCTCCCGCGC
>NZ_JAIFKJ010000026.1 GCF_019695415.1 Thiohalocapsa sp. | reverse complement strand
GCCACTGATCACCCGCGACTCGGCATTCGCGCTTTTCGGTATCGAAACGCTCTGGTGAACGGCAAAACGGCCCCTGTGCGAGCAGCCTCTGGCCGCGATACTCGTGGCAGGCGCATGAGCGCAACGTCGCGGCAAGGATGCCGCCCCACCGCTTGAGCTTTGCCGTGCGGCCGCCCACATCCCGCCAACGACAGCGACAACCCAGCCGATCATTCGTATGAGCCGTACCCCAGACGACGCCCCCTTCATGCCGTTGCCCATCGCGGTGGTCACGGTCTCAGACAGCCGCACCGAGGCCGACGATACCTCGGGAGACTACCTGCGCGCCCAAGCCGAAGCCGCGGGTCATCAGGTCGTGGAGAAGGTGATCTGCCGCGACGACCGCTACCAGCTGCGCGCTCTCTTCTCGCGCTGGATCGCCGATGCTGACGTGCGCGTCGTTGTCAGCACGGGCGGCACTGGCATCACTGGGCGCGACAGCACGCCAGAAGCCGTACTGCCCCTGTTCGACAAGAACATCGACGGTTTCGGCGAACTGTTCCGGCACATCTCGTACGAGGAGATCGGCGCGTCGACGGTACAGTCGCGGGCCTTCGCCGGCATTGCCAACGGCACGCTCGTCTTCTGCCTACCCGGGTCCACCGGCGCCTGCCGAACGGCCTGGGAGGGCATTCTCCGGAGCCAGCTCGACAGCCGCACCAAGCCCTGCAACTTCGCGCAGCTCATCGCGCGCTTCACAGAGGGCTGAGCATGGCGGGCCTGCACAACGGCTGCGGCGGCAATGGCCAGACTCCACTCTCCGTGGAGGCAGCCTTGGAGCGCCTGCTCGGCCAGGCAGCGCCCATCGCGGAACAGGCATCGGTCGGGCTCGCCGAGGCCCAGGGGCGCGTGCTCGCCGCAGCCGTCACCAGTCCCGTCGACCAGCCCGCTTGGGACAACAGTGCCATGGACGGCTATGCGCTGCGCGCGGCCGACGCCGCAGACGGCACACTGCCGGTCTCCCAGCGCATTCCGGCCGGGACTCGCGCCGAGCCGCTGAAGCCCGGCACTGCCGCGCGCATCTTCACCGGGGCACCGGTGCCGGAGGGCGCGGACACCGTGGTGGTGCAAGAAGCCTGCGAGGCCTTGGATGAGGGCAGCGTCAGGCTGCCGGCGACCGTGCAGGCGGGGGGCAACATCCGCTACCGCGGCGAGCAGCTGCGCGCCGGCGATGAGGTGCTGCCGGCGGGCGTGCGCCTGGGCCCGCAGCCCCTGGCCGTCGCAGCCTCCGTGGGTGCCGCTGCGCTCAGCGTGCGCCGCCGGCTGCGGGTGGCCATCTTCGCCAGTGGCGACGAGCTGGTGGAGCCGGGGGCACCCCTGCAGCCGGGACAGCTCTACAACTCCAACCGCCCCCTCTTCCGCGCCCTGCTCCCCGGTCCCGGCTGCCCGCCCCCCCCCCCCGCTCACGCGCCGCCACCCCGCCCGCCACACCCCCCCGCCCCCCCCCCCCCCCCCCCCCGCCCCCACTGTCTCCCCCC
>NZ_JAIFKJ010000518.1 GCF_019695415.1 Thiohalocapsa sp. | reverse complement strand
GGCTCCGGGAGCTCCTTCGGGGTGGGTCGTTGTGGGCTCTCGCTACGTGCGCCGCGGCAAGGACGGCCGGGGCCGGCCGCCAACTGGCGCCGGTCAGATACGCTCGAACACCCAGGTCACCAGCCCGTGCACGAAACGCTTGTCGCGGCTGTCCGGCAGATGGCCGAAGCAGACATCGAGCTCATGCAGCGCGGCGCCGGCCAGGCCGTGGGCGATGCTGCGGGCATAGGCGATCGAGTCCCCCCGCTCCATCAAGCCGCGCAGCCAGGCGATGTCCTCGGCCCGCTTCTCCGGGCGCGGCGCGGCGAGCAGGGCGTCGATGCGCACGCGCTCGTCGGGCACCGCCTGGCGATAGGTGTGCAGCAGCATCAGGGTGCGCTTGCCCTCGTAGAGGTCGCCGCAGCGCTCCTTGCCGTAGCGGGCGTCGGCGATCAGGTTGAGCAGATCGTCCTGGATCTGGAATGCGGCCCCCAGGAAGAAACCGAAGCGCACCAGCGGCGTGAGGGGCGCGCGTCCACGGCTGCCGATGAGCGCGCCGATGCGGCTCGGCAGGATGGTGGCGAGCCAGCAGGTCTTCTTCAGCACCATGTCCAAATAATCGGCATCGCGCAGATCGGTCACGTTGTCCTGGCGCCAGCCGAGCTCCATGGCCTGGCCCTCGGCGGATTCCCGGGCCATGCGCTGGGCATCCAGCAGGATGGCCTTGGCCAGTCGCGGGCCGAGCCGGTCGATGTTCTCCAGCAGCGGCCGCAGCCCAAGCAGGATGAGCATGTCGCCGGCATTGAGGGCCAGCGGCACCCCGTGCAGCTGGTGCAGGGTCGGGCGGCCGCGGCGCTCCTCGCTCTCATCCTCGATGTCGTCGTGGATCAGCAGCGCGTTGTGCAGCAGCTCGATGGCGACAGCGGAGTCCAGCGCCTCCTCGACACGGGCGCCGAAGGCCCGGGCCGCGGCGATGCAGAGCGTCGGGCGCATCATCTTGCCGCCGCGCGCGGGATAGTCCGCCACCAAGTCATAGAGGTGGGCTCGCGGCTGACCGGCGGGCAGCCAGCGGGCGAGGCGCTTGCGGGTCAGGGTGCCGTATTCCTGCAGCAGCTCGGTGACCAGCGGGGGGGTGTTGGCGGCGGACTCCGGCTCGGCCATGGCGGAATCACTCAGCCGCCGATGCGCACGCAGGCGGTGCCGCGCGGCAGACCGCTCGCGGCATCCAGGATGACGCCGCTGTAGATGCCGGGGGGCTGCCCGGCGGGGATGCCGATGTGAAGCATCTGGCCATTGCCGCCGGAGCGCAGGGCGAAGCGCAGGTCGGTGATGGCCGGGGCATCGCCGCCGGCCTGGCGCAGGGCGTCCAGCGCCGGGGTGAAGGGGCCGGCACCCGGGGACAGCTCGGTCCAGGCCTCGGCGGGCCGGGTCGTGGTCAGCGCGACGCCGATGGTCTGGGGCGCCGCCGGCTGGGCGGTGCCGCCCGGCGCTGGGGGCGGCTCGGCGGGCGGCCGCCGCAGGTTCAGCGCCGCCTCCAGCGCCGGGGCGTGGGCGAGATACTCGATGAAGTCCTGCACCAGACTGCCGGCATCCTGGTACAGATACAGCGCGCGCCGCAGGAACTCCGCCAGGTCCACCGGCTCCGCGCCGTCACCGCCACCGTTGCTGTGCCCGCGGGCGGCCTCGCGGCCCTGGCGGATGTGCTCCTCGATGACCTCGTAGCCGAGGGCGACGCCGCGGGCGACCGGATCGTCGCAGGGCGCGGCGTCGGACGCGGCCTGCCCCGCAGGCCCGGCGCGGGCGCGGGCGGCATCGGCGCCCGCGCCACCGGGGGCCGGCCCGAGGTCGGCATCCGTCTCCCAGGAGCGGGCGCCGCGCAAGTAGCGGCCGGCATTGCGGATGGGCGCGGTGCGCTTGGGCTCCGGGCGGCGCAGGCGCTCGGGCGCGGCGCGGGCATCAGGTGCCGCATCCGTGTCGTCGGACGGCGCTGGCTCACGGGTGGTCATAGCCGATGATGTCCTCCAGCGCGGGGTTGCCGGCGATGGCGTGGGCGGCGAGCTTGCCGGACATGACCGCGGCCTCCACGCAGCCCTCGTTGAAGCCGCAGTCGGTCCAGTCCCCGGTGATGGTGAGATTGTCGTAGCTGTTGTCCAGCGGGGATATCCGGTACTTGAGCGTGCCGGGCAGGGCGAGCACGTAGCGGTCGGTGGGATTCGCATTGGCGGTCCAGAACTGGCTGTCGAAACGCGCCTCGCCAGCGGTCTGCTCGGCGCTCTCGTCGGGCTGCATCAGCAGTTGCCAGCGGAACTGCCCGCCGCCGTCCACCGCCTCGGGCCAGAGGTGGCAGATGTCCTGCTTCAGGAAGCGCACCGCATTCTCGCGCACCTCGGCACGGCGGCGGGCCGGATAGTCCGTATCTTCGTCGGCCGGCGGGCTCTGGGGGTCCGCCAGCACGTTGCAGAAATAGGCGATGGACGCGGGCGGCGTCGGCCAGTCCTCCCGCGGCGCGACGTGGGTCATGTCCGCCCAGGTGTCGAAGGGCTTGACGAAGCCGGACAGGGTCACCGGGTCGCCGGGCCAGCCGAGCTGCCGGGCATCCCGGTTCAGCCAGACCTGGAACGCCTGGGTCGCGACGGTCTTGACGTTGGCCACCATGTCGCGCCAGCGCGGGTCCCGGGCCAGGATCTCTTTGCAGACGTGGGGGATGGCGCCGACGCTGACCCCGAGCACGACGAAGTCGAAGTCCTCGGTGACCTTGAGCGTCTTGTCGGCGACCTTGCGCCGGTCCCAATGGGACTCGAAGTCCCAGCCCTCCCGGCGCATCCTGGCGCCGTTGACCAGCTGGCCATGGTCGGGCGCCGCCGGCCAGCTCGGCACGCCGTGCACGTCCACCAGCGGCTGGTACTCACCGCCACTGCGCACCTTGGCCTGCACCGCGAATTCCAGCGCCTGCACGTAGGGCCGCTCCCCCGGGGCGAGCGTCGCCTCATCGGCCAGTTTGACGTTCTCCAGCCGGTGGAAGAACTCGAAGCGCACGCCGCGGGCCTTCAGCACCTCGTACAGGGGCGCGAAGATGACGTCGCCCATGCCGGCGCGCATCTTCCAGAACAGCGCGCCGCGATAGGTGAAGAACATACGCAGCGAGCCGCGGATGGCTTGACCGGCGGCGAGGCCGGGGCGCGCCGGGTCGCCGGCCTCATAGGCCAGGGCCAGGTCGTAGAGCCCGCGCACGAAGGCCGAATCCAGCGCCCGCTCCGAGGCGCCGTTCAGGCGCAGCCAGTCGCGGCACTCGTAGTCATCGATGGCAGAGAGCCCGCGCGGGTCCGTGAGCAGGCCGAAGCGGATGACGCCGACGACTATGGCGATGACCAGGTCGATGATCTCCCACTTCACCCGGCTCTCGTCGTCGCGCTCGATCAGCTCCTCGAAGGCGTTGCGCACCGCCGCCGAGAAGGCCGTCAGGAAGCGCAGCAGCAGGTTGTCGGAATAGCTCGGCAGGGCCTTCAGCACCAGCTCCAGCAGGGTCGCGGCCTCGACCAGCCCGGCGGCGGTGAACAGGATGCCCTGGTGCAGCAGGCGCAGGCTGCGCTCGGCAACGCGCTCGGGCGTCGGTGGCGCGGAGTGGGCCGCCTCCAGCTCGGCATCCGGCTGCCGGGTCTCGGCAGGGCCGCTGCGCCGGGTCTCGAGCCCCAGCAGCAGCGCACGCACCAGCGCGCCGGTGCGCAGCAGGTAGCCTTGCAGCGTGAACGGGTTGTGGCTGGTGAGCGGGTCGCCGGGCAGGCCCTTGCCGGGCGGGAAGTAGGAGGTCCAGATGACGTGGCCGCTGCCGCGGTTCCTGTCCGGATCGGCGATGCCGATGTAGGACTCGGGATAGAAGGCGTCGCGCCAGGATCGGAAGGCCCGGTTGGGGTGGCCGGCGGCGTCCAGCTCCGCGTAGCACTCGCGCATGAGCCGGAAGGCATTCTCGTAGAAGCCGAGCCAGACGTGCAGGCCGTGCTCCTCGATGCGCTGGCAGGGGCCGCGCCCGGAGGCGCCCTTGCCTCCCAGCCGCCAGCCGGTCTGGTAAACCGTGACTTGGTAGCGCCCGGCCAGCTCCGGGCGCGTCAGCTCGAAGGCGGCGGTCATCGCCGCGCAGCCGCTGCCGATGATGGCGACCTTGGCCGCCCGTTGCCCTGTCATGCCGTCTCCTCGTCACGTCGACCTGGCCCTGTCCCACCTGGCGGGCGCCCTGTCGCCGAACCCGTCGGGCGCCCTTTCTCGGTGCCTGACTGGGCGCCTGTTTGGACGCCTAACTGGGCGCCTAACTGGGCGCCTGATTCGGAGCGGGCCGGCGCCGTCCGCGCGCGTCGCTGCCTGCTGCCGCGGGCCTGCCGATCCTGACCCGAGCCCCGCCGATTCAGCCGCAGCCGATCCGTGTCGGTTATGCTAACGCATCCGGAGCCGCGGCCATCGCGCATTTGTGGACATTTGTGCCGGGTTTCGGCTGTCGGGGCCCCGGCGGTGCCCGGCGGGCCGCCGCGACCATTCCACCACCAGCACAGGCCGCGCCGACCGGCCAGGAGTTGACCATGCGTATGCCGGCGGGCGCGACCTGCGCCCTGACCCTCTCCGTCGCCATGGTCGGCCTCTGCGTCGCGCCCACGGCGCCAGTCCGGGCCAGCGGCTTCTACGTGCCCCAGCAGACCGCCTATGGTGCCGGGCGCGCCAACGCCGGCAACGCCGCCATGGCGGCCGAGGCGAGCACCGTCTTCTTCAACCCGGCCGGCATGACCCGGCTCGACGGCGCCGAGGTGCTGGTGGCGGTCAACATCGTCACGCCGTCGGACGACTTCAGCAACCGCGGCACCAGCCTGAGCGCGCCGGCGACGCTCGGCAGCCCGGCACCGGTGGCCGGCGGCAGCGGCCAGGACCCGGGCGCGCCGACGCCGGTGGCGAGCCTGTTCTACGCCCGCCCGCTGGGCGAGCGCTGGTGGGTCGGCGTCGCGCTCACCTCGCCCTTCGGCCTGCGGCTGGAGTACGACAGCGACTGGTTCGGGCGCTACGACTCCATCGAATCCGAGCTGCGGACCATCGATCTGGCCCCGTCCTTCGCCTACCAGGTCAGCGAGCAGCTCGCCGTCGGCGCCGGGCTCAATGTCCAGTACGCCGACACCTTCCTCCGCAACAGCGTGCCCAACACCTTGTCGCCGTTGGCGGGCACGGTCGCATCCGACGGCCGCAGCGAGCTCACCGGCAATAATGTCGCCTTCGGCTTCAATCTCGGGCTGCTTTGGCAGCCGACGCAAGATACCCGCATCGGACTCCACTATCGTTCGAGGATGGATCATGAGCTGGACGGCGAGAACAAGGTCCGCGGCCTCGACGGCGCGCTCGCCGGGGCCAATGGCAAGTTCGACACCAAGACCCTGCTGACCCTGCCGGACGTACTCTCGCTCGGCATCGCCCATGCGCTGAGCCCGCGCACCACCCTGCTCGGCGAGGCCCAGTGGTTCGGCTGGAGCCGCTTCGAGGAGCTGCGCATCCGCTACGACGACGGCACGCCGACGCTGGTCCTGCCGCAGGACTACCGCGACACCTATACCCTGTCCACCGGCATCGAGCATCGCTGGCGCGACGCCTGGACCCTCCGCGCCGGCGTCCAGTACGACCGCACGCCGACCACCGACGCACAGCGCAACACCGCCGTCCCGGACGCCAACCGGCTCTGGACCGCCATCGGCGCCAGCTGGCGCCCCACCGCCCGCGCCGAGATCAGCGTCGCCTACCAGCACGTCTTCTACGACCAGGGCCGCATCGACAACAGCCGCAGCTTCTTCGGCGGCACGCCGATCGAGGGCGAGGTCGTCACCCGCGCGCGGGTGGACGCGGCGGTGGACACGGTCTCCATCGCGTTTCGCTATTCGCTGTGATTCATCCGGCTGCGGACCCTGCCCCAAGCCAGTCGCGGCCGGAACCAAACAGGGCCAATCGACGATCGTTCGGGGTAAGCACCCGGGCAACGGAGTCGAGCGACGAACCCCTTCGTTGAGCTTGAGATCGAGCTCATCCGCAAGCTCAAGGATCAGCGGAAAGTGCCTGCGCGACTACTTCTACTTCATCAATGCACAGTTCGGTCTGTGCTACGTGCGAGTGCCGACCTGGGCGCCGTTTCGCCTGCAGGTCTACTTCAACGGCCACGGCTGGTTGGCACGGCAGCTGAGGCAGGCTGGGAGTGCCACCAGTTTGTCGAAGATGTTCGAGGCAAGGGACTGACGTGCCAAGCGCCGTCTTTGCTCAAGATGCCGCGGGCGAAACCGTCGTAGAAGGCACAGCCGCCGCCGACCGTCGGCGGCAGCAGCGCCCGGTCGATTTGGCGGACGATGCACGGCTCGGCCGACTGAACCCCGCCGCTTGGCGTCGCCGGTTGCGCGCAGCCCGAGAGGCAGAGCTGCCCGCGTGGGTTGGGCCGACGCCAGGAGGCCCAACGCGCGCCCTGCCACCCTCAACCGCCCTGCCTACCACCGACGCACCGCCCATGTTGGGCCTCGTTCCTCGGCCCAACTACGGCGCTCGACCGGCTCAGCTTCCCGCCCTTGACCTGGTCCTCGACCCGGGCCAGCATCGAACCAGGACATTCAACCGGCATAGAAGGTCCCACTGCGCCTCGACGACGGTATGCCGTGACGCTGATCCGTTCAAGCCCGTCACTGTTCCGCAGTGGCACGGCGCCCCCTCTGCTCGGCCGGGCGATGGCCGCGGGCTGGCTCCAACGAACACTCGACGCATAACCATGCCGCTGCTCGTCGGCGCCCTCCCGGTTGGACTGACCGTCCTGATCCGGGGCCTCGGCTCCATCACGCTGATTCGCCTGTTGCTACTTCATCTCTAGGATGACGACGGTCACAGAGTGCATCAGCCAGGATCGGCGGGGCGCCGGGGGGCCGATCCCGCGGACACCGTTCGCGGCTAGTACGTCGAACCTCGCATCAGCGCCCAGGCAAACGGCAGTGACCAAGGGGCAGAGCATGACGACAGCGCACGCCCAATCGGCGGGCCCGCGCCTGCCGATCCTGCAAGGGGTGCTGCCCATAAAGGCATCGCAGATGCCGGCTGAGGCCGTAGCCGGCCTGACGCTGGTGGCGCTCGCGATCCCGGACGTCACGGGCTATACCAAGATCGCCGGCGCGCCGGTGGTCACCGGTCTCTATCCGATGCTGATTCCGGCGGTACTGTCCGTCGTGGTGTTCCCCATCGGCTTAGATCTAATCGCCCTTGACGGCGCGCAGCGTATCTATCGGTTCACCCACAGGGTGCACTACGCCAACGCCGAGCCGTTCTGCCAGGAGGCACGTTTTCCGAAAGCGACGTCCAGCAAGGTATGGAACAGGGCGAACAGCTCGGCTTTCGTGAGGGCGAGGCCAGAGTCCTGCTGACACTGCGACAGCTCAACTTTGGTGACCTCCCGGCGTCGGTAACGTCGATAAACCCTCCTATCCTTAGACCAACGCCGTATGCAGCACGATGGCCATGCAGAACGACGCGGCCAGAGTGCCGGGCAGGGTCGTGAACCAGGTGATCAAGATCCGCGCGATGGTGTTCCACTGCACTTGGTCGCCGGAGGACTGCACGGCGCCAGCCATGCCAGCTGTGAGCACATGGGTGGTGGACACGGGCACACCGGCGCCGTCTGCGGCGGCGATGGCGCCCATGGCGGAGGCCTGGGCGGCCAGGCCCTGGGCCGCGCTCATGTGCTTGTCGCCCATCTTCTCGCCGAGGGTCTGGACGATCTTCTTGTAGCCCACCATGGTGCCGAGGCCGAGGGCCACGGCGGACAGAACGATCAGCCAGAAGGGTACGTTCTCGATGAGCCGGGTCGTCGCACGCCATGCATCTTCAAGCTTCGCGTAGTCTTGTCGCGAGAGCATACCGTGCGCCTCCGCAGAGTTCATGATGCGGCCGAGGGTGTCGTGAACATCCAAAATCTCCTTGCGGAATTCGATACGCTCCTCCTCGGAGATGGGGCGGTTGTCCCAGTCGCGCCTGGCGACATCGCGCAGGTGCTCCAGCTCCTCGAAGAACTCGCCGGCGTTGGGGGTGCGCGGATCGCCGATGAAGGGTCTAACAACCTCTTCCATTTCCTCAATGACTTCCAGCGTGCGCTCGTAACTCTTCTGATCTTTCACCGGATCGATGGCGTACAGACCCGGCGCCAGCCCCATCAGCACCATCAGCATCAGGCCGATGGACTTCTGGCCGTCGTTGGAGCCGTGCAGGAAAGACACACCGATCAGGCCGCCGATGAGCGGCAAGCGCACGCCGTTGGGCGGGATCACACCCGGCTGATGCGGCTCGTACAGCTTGGGATTCTTCATCAACGCCTTGACGCCCTTATACAGCGCCCAGGCCAGGAAGAAGCCGAAGATGGGCGAGATGAAGAGCGTGAGCAGCACTTTCTCGCCTTGGTGCCAGTTGATGGCTTGGGCGATGTTGTCCCCGACAATCACCGCATGCGCGAGAGACACCCCGAGCACAGAACCGATATACGTATGAGTAGTGGAGTTCGGGATGCCGTACCACCAGGTCGCCAAGTTCCAGACGACGGCGGTCAGCACCAAGGCCAGCATCATAGATGCCTCGTGCGAGGTGTGGATGCCGGCGACCATGTCCTTCGGCAGTAGGAACACCAGCCCGAAAGCCACCGCAGTGCCGCCGAGCAGCACCCCGAAGAAATTCATTGCCGCCGACAGCCAGATGGCGTGATTCGGCTTCATGCTGTTGGAGTAGATGACCGTCGCCACGGCGTTGGCAGCATCGTGGAAGCCGTTGACGGCCTCTTGCAGAACGATCAACGCGAAGATGATCAATAGCGTGATCGTTGCCACTTGAGGAAGATTGTTGAGTATTTCCTGCATGTTGGCGGACCTTCTGTCTTCGTCTTGGCTATGAACGGACCAACCCCCTATTGGCTTCGTTGGCAGCCGTCGGCGGATGCGCGGTTGCCATCCTGGGGGACGGTAACAATTCAGTCGTCTTCGTTGTCCGTGATCTCTTCTCCTGCCTCGATCAGGGTCGTCATCTTCCGGTATAGACGCTCGATGAGCTCTTCTTGGAACTCGATCATCCACACGACGTTTGGATTCCGTGCGGCTTCGGAGGCGATTTCCGCCGCCATCTCCATCACGGACAGGCGATCTTCGATGTCTAGCTTACTCATGGGTCGACCTCGGTCATTGGGTGTCCCCCAAGGGGCGGCTTGAATCCTCTGCTGAGTGCGCCCTCCTGTGCCATGCCAAACCATGCAATGGATGGATGGCGGGCGGCCGACAGCGGCTCAGGCGGCGCCGGACAGCAGCACCGCGAGCAGGAAGCCGGCCAGCGTGGACAGACCGACGATGCCGCCGCCGCGTTGGTAGGCCTCCGGCAGCATGGTCTCGGCCACAACCGTAAGCATGGCCCCGGCCGCGAAGCCCTCGATCACCGCATAGGCCGCCGGCGGCGCCTGCGTCATGGTGAGTGCGCCGAGACCGGCGATGACACCGGTCATGACCATCAGCCCGAGCCACATGGTCAGAATGCGACCGGTGCGGAAGCCCTGCTCACGCATGCCGGCGGCACTGGACAACGCCTCTGGAAAATTGCTGACGAAAATGCTGCCGAGCAGCGCGATGCTCACCGCGCCGCCGGTGGCCCCGGCACCCACCACCAGTGCCTCTGGGACACCGTCCAGCAGGACACCGAGCAGGATGGCCACCGCGGCCCCGCTGTGACCGCCGACGTCGCGCTTCAGCTCCCACAACGACGGCACCAGCCGGCCGCGCTCCACACGCTGCACCGCCTGGTCGAGCCAGTGCGCGGCGCGGTCCGTGTCGATGTCCTGCTTGCGGGTCAGGTAGTCAGCGACACCGGCGCCGCGCAGATAACCGGCCAGCGCCTGGCGCAGCTGCGGGCGCTCCAGCAGCAGCGCATCGAAATCCTTGCGGCGCAGCACCAGCACCTCGCAGTCTTCCGCGGCCACCGCAGCCACCGTGTGCTCGCCGTCGGTGAAGAAGGAATAGCGACCAAAGACCTCGCCCGGGTGGATCTGAATCGGCCGCCGGGACGGATCATCCGGGTCGAGCATGGCCACCCGGCCCCGGCGCAGCAGATAAAGCCGATGCCCCGGCTCGCCGATGTGGAAGAAGGTATGCCCGGCGGGGGCGGTCTTGACGATGAGCCGCTCGGCAATGACCTCACGCTCGGCATCGGGCAGCTCGGCGAAGAAGCGAGTGCGCTTGGCATCGCGCAACGCATCGGCGAGCTGCCCCTGATCGGGCGCTGCCAGGCCGCGCGGTGCCAACGGGGGCTCGAAGCGGCCTTCGGCACGCACCTGCGCAACGGCTCGGGCGGACCAATCTGCTACCGCCTCAGCGCTCATACCCTGCCGCCGGCGCAGGAAGTCCAGCACCTCGTCGTCCTTGAGCCGCTGCGCCAACGGTTCCCAGAGGCCGGGGTGCTCTTCGATTAGCTCCAGAAAGGCCCGACGCGGCAGGATCAACAGCCGGCTGCGCTCGGTGGTGACCGTCTCGGTGGCCCGCGGCGTACCGGTGATGAAGCTCAGGCGGCCGAACAGGCTCTTCGCGCCCATGTGCTCCAAGACCCGGTTGTTCTGCTCCGGGTCCAGCAGGTCCACAGCGCCGGACTCGATGATGTAAAGGTTTTCTGCCGGGTCGCCGGGTCTGTATACGGTCGTGCCCTCCGGCAGCTCGCGTACCATCACCGCTGGCAGCAAGGACTCCAGCTGCGCGCTCGGCAGGACTGCCAGCAGCTTGGAGCGCTTCAGCCCGGAGAGGGTCGCGCGAAAGTGCTTGCGGGCCTTATGCTTCCAGTAGGCGATGGCCGTGGACGGCTTGCGCAGATAGCCGCCGCCGGTGTTTACCAGCGCGTTCAGCCCCTTGAACACCAAGCCCCCGGCGATGGCGCCGACGGCCATGGCCCAGACTTGGCCCTCTTCCACCGCACCCGCCACCAGCTCCACGGCCAGCGCCGCGATGAGGGCACCGCCGCCAAAGGCGAGGAAGAACGCCATCGGCCGATCCCCCGGCCGCCAATAGACACCGAGCAGTGCCCCGAGCGGCAATGACGCGGCGCTGAGCAAGCCCAGCAGCACAGCGGTGATGAGTACGTTATCCACGGATGCTTGGCTCCCAGAAGGCGATGCCGCATCGCGTCAGCGCGACCGCGCGCAGTAAACACGTTTCGTCCGACGCTTGTGTGACGGGTTGGTGACCCTTTGCCGGGACATCCGCGTGCGGTCCTGCGGTCTGCCGCCTTGACGGCTTCGGCGCGCCAGCCCTGCCGAGCCGTCCTCGCCCTCGGCTGCGGGGGTCGAAACCTCCGCCGTGGTGCCGCCCCCGGTGAAGCGGTCGGCGATAGCCCCGAAACGCTCCTTCAACGCCGCTATCGGCCCTCGTCCTGATCCTGCAGGGCCATTCATACCCACCGCGAGCACGACGGCGCCGGTTCGGAAGCAGGCGTTGTGCGTCCGTCGGCTAGACGCGCTGGATCGGCGGCGCGCGAAGCCGAGCGCTGCACCGGCGCTTTGGGCTCAACGCCAGCAACCGCGTCGGGGTCACCGCGTTCCACGCGCGTCGCGGCATCGTCCGGGCCTATGGGATGCTCAACGCCGCGCTCGCCGACCACAGAAGGGCCCTCGGCTGCGGCCGCAGTCGCGTCGGCTGCAGCTGCCGGGGCTCAGGTGCCGCCGCATGTGCGGCGGCACCACCGCCCGGCACCGCAGTGGCTGCGCCGGCGATGGAAGACACCCGCGTCGAGAGCTGGA
>NZ_JAIFKJ010000392.1 GCF_019695415.1 Thiohalocapsa sp. | reverse complement strand
CGGCCAGTCTGCCCCCCGCTCTGTCCTGCCGCCACGCGCCCCGTGTGGCCCTTGCCCGCGCCCCCGGCGCGGGACCGGCCGTCCACCCGCCTGGCGAACCCCCCGCCGCGCTCGGCCCCGACGGTCGGGCGCGGGTCTGCCCCATGCTCGCTCGTCGCTCGCCGACTGCCGCGGTGGTGATCGCCTCGCACGACGATGCGTTTCTGGCGGCCTGCGGTTGCCGGCTGCATCATCTCGGTTGTGCCTGGAAAATTGTTGTTCCCCCTGGGCCGTCACGTCCGTGACGGCCCTTCCCCTACACCGCGTACTTCAGCTCGTGCCCGCGTTTCCGTTCCGTGCCCCGGGCGGCCCCCCCGGGCCAGCAGTGTGCAGCTCATCACGCGGGGTGCGCTGAGTGCCCGACGACCAGCCGCGGCGCCAGCACCGCCGCCTCCGTCAACGTATGAGCCGGCAAGACCTTCAGCATCGCCGGCGTCGACCGACACCGCTTCTCCCGCCGCAGCTGGATGTAGTTCCGCCACACCAGGAAGATCGCCAGCCGGTACATCGAGTTGTTCCTCCGGCGTCCGAACGCGATCGTCTCCCGCGTATGATCCTTCAGACAGTGCCGCATCAGCATGTCCAGCAGATTGACCTCGAACAGCGGGTTCGTGTACGTCCGCGGCTTCCTCGAGTCGATCGTCTCGTGATCGAAGTGACACCACCGGATCTTCTTCAGCGCGAACGGATACGTCTTGTGCTTGTCGCTCCAGACATGCGCCCAGACCGCACCGCGGACCGTCTCGGAGACCACCTCCACGACGGCCTTCATCAGCGCGTGCGGATCCGGCCGGCCGACCAGGCTCTCGAACTCCTGCCGCTTGCGCTTCTGCTCGTCGGTCATCGTCCCGCTCCTGCGACGCTCCGCCTCGGCGACGTGGGTCACGAAGCTGGTGTTGCGGTCCAGGGCGGCGATGACCTCGTAGGGCAGGTACTGGGAGTACTCGAAGGTGACCAGGCCATCGAGGATGACGTCAACCGTGGGTGACGCTTTCTCCATGAACTGTCTATGGAAGAGCATGCAGTGCCGACCGAGGCGTGCGAGGTGGTTGTCGACGGTCGCTGGTGAGGTATCGAGGACGCGTGCGATCTGTCGGTTGGCGGCTCCTGAGACGGCGTGTTTCTGGACCTGGGGTAAGAGTTCGGGCTTTTTGAGCCAGTAGCTGGTCTCGAAGGTCTGGGATGAGAAGGTCCTTCGGCAGGCCTTGCAGCGGAATCTCGGGACGGTGTAGGGGGGATTGAGTCTGGTGAAGGATCCGAACCGGATGTAGGGCCAGGGTCCGGATTGGGCCTCGGAATAGGCACAATCGGGGTTCGGGCAGTGGGGAGGAGTCGCAGGGCATGGATATGGGGTTTGAGTGCTCATGAGGGGGGGCTGGGCAAGGTCCAGGCCCGACAACATTTTCGAAGGCACAAGTCATCGAATCCCGGGAGGCGACGGGCACCACCGTCACCGCGCTGCCGCCGGTCCGTCCCGGTGATTG
>NZ_JAIFKJ010000144.1:5169-11800 GCF_019695415.1 Thiohalocapsa sp. | reverse complement strand
CCTGCTCCAGCCGCGCGAAGAAGGTCTCCGCGAACTCGGCCTTGACGGTGTCCACTACGGCGACACCCGCGCTGCCGCGCACGGCGTAGGCGTTGTAGGTGGTGCCGTTGGCGGTGCGCAGGATGAGGTCGAAGCGACGCAGCTGCGGGTCCAGCGCGCCGATCCAGTGCACGCCGTCGGCGACGGCGACAGGCGTCTCACCGGTGCCGGGCCGGGTCTCGCTGCCGGGGCTGGGATGACTCATGGCCCGGCGCTCCCGGCAGGCGCGGCTCGGCTGTCTTGGCCCGGACTGCGCCCCGTGCTGCCTTGCACAATGCTGCTTCGTCCAGCGCCGCTGTGCGCTGGCGCGGGCGCATCGGTCGCCCGCCGCCCGGTGTCGGACCGGCAGGCGGCGGCGCGCGCATCGCAGGATTGCGCGCCGCTCTGGGGCGTCTGTGTTCCGCGTGCGCAGGTGTCCAGCTCGCGGGCGGCATCCGGTACGCCCAGGGCGGCGAGCACGGGCCCCGGCACGAAGCCGGCGCAGCGCCCGTGCGGCGAGTCGATGAGGGGCCGACGGATCAGGAGCGGCTGTGCCAGCAGCAACGCCAGCGCCGCGTCGGCGTCCAGGGCGTCGATGTCGATCTCGCCATCGCGCACCGCGGGTGCGCTCGGGTTGAGCCAGTCGCGCACCCGCATGCCGTCGAAGTAGCTCGCCAGATCGTCCGCGTCCCAGGCGGTGCGCAGCAGGTCGCGCACCTCGAGCCTGTGCCCGAGGCCCACCAGGAGCTGCTTCTGTCGGGCGTTACCGATGCAGCCCGGCTTCTCGTAGAAGACGATGGCGGTCACCGTTGGGCGCCCTCCGGCCTGGCGTCTGGATCGATACCCGCGCGCAGGCAGATGAGGGCGCCATGGCGGCGCCAGGCCCGTCGCGGCAGCCAGCCGCAGCCGGCGGGGCGGGGAAGGACTCGCCCGCGGTCGGCCAGGTCCCGGTGGGCTGCGACCGCCGTCAGCAGGCGCGCGGCCAGGCGCCCGGTCAGGCGCCAGGTCAGGCGCCGGAGGCCGCGCGCCGGCGGGGCTTTGCGCGGTTCCCTGCGGACGGTGAGCAGGGCGGGGCTGTCGAACACGAACATGGCGGTGCTCCCGGGCGGCGTTGGTGCTGCGTGCGGCTGAGCGTTGGGCTGGGACCTGGGCTGGGCCATGCGCTGGGATCCTGCGCTGGGACCCTGAGCTGGGATCTGGTGCAGCACCGGGCTGCGACGCTGGCCCAAGGCGGTCAGCGCGCCCGGATCTCCGCCATGACCTGGGCCAGTCGCTCCGGGGGGATGCCCGTGAGTGAGCCCGCCGGGTTCACGGCCTCACCGGCGGCGTCCAGGATGGCGCCCTCCACCGGGCAGATGCTCGCGCATTGCGGGTCCGCATGGTCGCCCTCGCATTCGGTGCAGGCGCGGGCATCGATGGTGAAATGCGTGACTGCCGGCGGGGCCGCCGGGCGGATGGCCTCGCTCGGGCAGAGCGGCTCGCAGGCCCAGCAGTTCACACAGCTGTCGATGATGCGGTAGGCCATGGTCTGGTCCTCGTGTCTGTTCGGCAGGATTCGGAGCGCCGAAGCTGTTGCCTGCGTAGGTCGGGCCGACGCCAAGAGGCTCGCGCCGCCGCACGCGAGACCCCAGACTGTGCTGTCGGCGCTCGGGTTGAACTACGCCGACAGCACTGCGGCCTCGGCGGGCGGCGCCAGCCGACCCTCCGCCAGCAGCTCGCGATAGACGGCAGCAACGGCATCCTCGATGGGCTCCATCGCGTGCTCGCCATTGGGCACCAGGCCGGCGACCTCGAGCCGGTCCCAGGGCTCGATGCCGATCTTTGAGCAGAGCACACCGGTGACGCCCTCGAGCGTGCGGATGGTCTTGGCCAGTGCGTCCTCGGCGTCCCCGCAGGTATCGCCGCCGGCGCAATAGAGGTCCACTTTGCGCGCACCGAGGAAGCGCACGTCGACGCTGTCACCGCGAGTGGCCGCCTCATACACCAGGAACTCCCGGGCATGGCCGAAGTGCTCGTTGATGACACCGCCGCCGGTGGTGGCCACGGCGAAGCGGGCGGCCGGTACCGCCGCAGGTTTCGGCTGGGGCTGGCTGCGCTTTCGACTTCCCAGCAGGGAGGTGATCGGAACGAAGCTCTCGTTCCGCTGCTGCTGCTGCGCGGCGCGGTTGGCCTCGATGGCCGCGTGCACCTCCGCGCGACGGGCCATGGCGGCTGCGTAATCGATGTCCATGGCCGCGACCTTCTCGTTGGTGAACTCCGCACCGCGGTCCTCGCCCAGCATGCCGACGGCGTCGGCCCGGCACTGGCGACAATGGCGCATCATGGCCATGTCGCCGGCGCACTCATCCTGTAGCGCCTGCAGCTCCTCGTTGCTCGGACCACGCTGGCCCATCAGGCCGTAGAAGGTGCCGTGCTCGGGCTCGGCGATCAGCGGCATCACGTTGTGCAGGAAGGCGCCCTTGGCCTTGACGACGCGGCTGACCTCTTTCAGGTGCTCGTCGTTGACGCCTGGGATCAGCACCGAGTTGACCTTCACCAGCACACCCCGGTCGCAGAGCATTTGCAGGCCCTTTTGCTGCTGCTCGATGAGGATCTTGGCGGCCTTGGCGCCCTTGATGCGGCGGTTGTTCCAGAAGATCCACGGGTAGATCTTGGCGCCGATCTCGGGGTCCACGCAGTTGATGGTGATGGTGACGTGGTCGATGTTGTGCTCGCAGATCTCGTCCACGAGCTCCGGCAGCGCCAGACCGTTGGTGGAGACGCAGAGCTTGATATCTGGGGCCTTTTCGGACAGCGCGCGAAAGGTGGCGAGCGTGCGCTCTGGGTTCGCCAGCGGATCACCGGGGCCCGCGATGCCGAGCACCGTCATCTGCGGGATCTCCGCCGCGACGGCGAGCGTCTTGGCGACCGCCTGCTCCGGCGTCAGCAGCTCCGAGACCACACCAGGACGCGACTCGTTGGAGCAGTCGTACTTGCGGTTGCAGTAGTGGCACTGGATGTTGCAAGCGGGCGCCACGGCCACATGCATGCGCGCGTAATGATGATGCGCGTCCTCCGAGAAGCACGGATGGTTGTGCACCTTGGTCCGAATGTGCTCCGGCAGATGTGCAAGCTTGTCGGTGCTCGAGCCGCAGCCGCTCGCTGAGCAGCCACCGGCGGCAGGTAATTTGGGCTGATCCAATGCTTCGAGCGCCATTGCGCATCCCCCGTCTGCAATCGGTCATGTTGGCGTCGGCACCGGCGGGCGGTGCGCACCATGCTCGCCAAGGGATAAGCAAGGCCCGTGCCTGCGCGCCAGAAGACGCGCAAGAAACTGATTGTAAGAGGATTCCTAGGATTAGTGACCGCCTGCTTGTCGCAAGCGTGACAGGTGTAGAAGGGCGGATTGTCGGGTCCGGTACCGACCGGCGACAGTGCGCGAGCGTCAACGGCACGGGGCTTCGGCATGAGCCACCACCGGAACGTCAAGAACCTCGTTCTGGACTACCCGCACGCGGCGCTCCCGTTGTACGCCGCCGAGGCAGCGAGTCTCGACCCGGACGCGCGCATCGTCCCGGTGCGCCAGGAGCAGTTGCAGGAGCGCCTGAGCGAGCGCTTTCGCGAGCTGGACATCCCGCTGCTTGTGGAGTGGCCGGACGGGCGCCGCGCGGCGCTGGAGCCGGATCCGCAGAAGCGGCTCAAGTACCTGGATTTCATCGACATCTACGCCGACCTGAGCGACGGCGAGCGCCTACAGGCTACTATCCGGAGGAAGCCGACACCATGAGCCGATTTGCCGAACGCTTCCGTGCTGTAGTGAGCGTGTGATGCGCTTGTGCCCCGCTTGGCAGAGCGAGCGAGGGGCGGGTTTCACATTGCACAGCCCGCCTGCTGTTCGCTCAGTCGGGCTGAGACTTCACGTCGAGCGACCACCACGTAGGCAACGTGACGGGACGCAGGGCGTCCGCTTCAGCTCCCACGCTGGCGCGGGAGCCAGAGCCCGGCCCGTGGTCGGACTTACGACCGACGCGGCACTCCGTACTCCGTACTTCGTACTCTACTCATCCGTCACACACCCCTCCGACGCCGGCTTCACGGTCTTGATGTATTTGTAGAGCGTGCCGCGGGTGGCCTTGTAGGGCGGCATGGTCCACGCAGCACGGCGGCGCGCCAGCTCCGTTTCGTCGACGTCCATGGCCAGAAGGCGCGCGCCGGCGTCGATGGTGACGGTGTCGCCGTCCTCAAGCAGCGCGATGGGGCCGCCTTCCTGGGCCTCGGGGCAGACGTGGCCGATGATGAAGCCGTGGGAGCCGCCGGAGAATCGCCCGTCGGTGATGAGCGCGACGTCTTTGCCGAGGCCGGCGCCCATGATGGCGGAGGTGGGGGTGAGCATTTCCGGCATCCCGGGACCGCCCTTCGGGCCCTCGTAGCGAATGACGACGACGTCGCCCTTCTGGATTTTTCCGTCCTCCAGCGCGTGGAGCATGTCTTCTTCTGCATCGAAGACCCGGGCGGGGCCCTGGAACTGGAGCCCTTCCTTGCCGGTGATCTTGGCCACGGCGCCTTCGGGGGCGAGGTTGCCGCGCAAGATCTGGATGTGGGCGGTCTCCTTGATGGGCTTGGTGACCGGCATGACGATCTTCTGGTCGGCGTCCAGACCTGGCAGGTCGGCGAGGTTCTCCTCCAGCGTATGGCCGGTGACCGTCAGGCAGTCGCGGTGCATCAGGCCAAAGGACATCAGGTATTTCATCACCGCCGGGGTGCCGCCCACCTGGTGCAGGTCCTCCATCACGTATTTGCCGCTGGGCTTGAGGTCGGCCAGATAAGGCGTGCGATCCGAGGCAGCTTGCACGTCCTCCAAGGTTAGGTTCACACCGATGGCCCGGGACATGGCGATGAGATGCAGCACGGCGTTGGTGGAGCCGCCAAGGGCCATGACCACCGCCAGCGCGTTGTCGAAGGCGGCGCGGGTCATGATGTCGCTGGGCTTGATGTTGTGCTCCAGCAGGTTGCGCATAGCCTCACCGGCGCGGCGGCATTCCTCGGACTTGGCCGGGTCCGTGGCTGGCGTCGAGGCGCTGTAGGGCAGGGACATGCCGAGCGCCTCGATGGCGGAGGCCATGGTGTTGGCGGTGTACATGCCGCCGCAGGCGCCGGGGCCGGGGCCGGCGTGGCGGACGATGTCCTCGCGCTCTTCCTCGCTGATGGTGCCGGCGATGAACTGGCCATCGCTCTGAAACCCGGAGACGCTGTCCAGCGGCTGCCCCGACTTGCCGTGCCCGGCGCGGATCGTGCCACCGTAGACCATGATGCCCGGGCGGTCGAGCCGTGCCATCGCCATGATGGAGCCCGGCATGTTCTTGTCGCAGCCGGGCAGCGCGATCAGCCCGTCGTACCACTGGGCGCCGCAGACGGTCTCCATGGAGTCGGCGATCAGGTCCCGCGACTGCAACGAATAGCTCATGCCGCGGGTGCCCATGCTGATGCCGTCCGAGACGCCGATGGTGTTGAAGCGCATGCCCACCATGCCGGCCTCGTCGGTGCCGGCCTTCACCTCCGCGGCGAGGTCCAGCATATGCATGTTGCAGGGGTTGCCTTCTAGGTACACACCGGCGATGCCGATGAGCGGCTTGGTGAGGTCGTTCTCGTCGAGCCCGGTGGCATAGAGCATGGCCTGGGAGGCGCCCTGGGCCTTGGGCTCGGTGACGCGGGCACTGTAGCGGTTGAGTTTCTTTTCCATGGGTGACCTCTTGGGTGGACTGTAGCTGCGAGATCGGCGCGGCGCCGGAGCGGCTCCGGTTGGAGGAAAGCTAGCCGGTGCGGATTGATCGTTCCAATGATATTTTCTGCGCTAGCTGTTCATGACTTGCGAACAATGCCCACGCCCAACCTCAGCACCGAGCTGCTGCGCACCTTCGTCACCGTGGTGGATCTGGACGGCTTCAACCGCGCCGCCCGGCAGCTGCACAAGACCCAGTCGACGGTGAGCCAGCAGGTGCGCCGCTTGGAGGCGGAGCTCGGCTGCGCCTTATTCGTGGCCCAGGGGCGAAAGCGTCGGCTCACGGCTGCAGGCGAGCGTTTCGTCGGACACGCCCGCCAGCTCCTGCGCCTGCAGGAGGCGGCGGTGGCTGCCGTGGCGGACAGCGCCATCGAGGGCGAAGTGCGCCTCGGCGTGGCCCAGGGGCTGTCGGAAGGCCCCTTCCCGGAGCTGTTGGCGCAGTTTGCACGCACCTATCCCAGGGTGCGGCTGCACGTGCACACCGGCTTTGCGCAGGACCTCGCCGCCGGCTTCGAGCGCGGCGACTATGACCTGGTGCTGACGGTGCGCCACGCTGGCGCCGGCGGCGGTGGTCGTGTCCTGGGGCAGGCGCAGCTGCGGTGGATCGGCGCCGAGCCTGCCGGCGGCGAGCCGCCCTGGGACGGCACCGCGCCGTTGCCGCTCGCCACCTTCTCGCCGCCCTGCACCTTCCGGCAGGTGGCCGTGGATGCCCTCAATGCCGCCGACATCCCCTGGCGGGTTGCCTACACCACCACGAGCCTGCCGGGGCTGATGGCGGCAGTGAAGAACGGGCTCGGTGTCACCGCACGCACCGAGCATGCCCTGGTGCCGGGCACCGCCATGGTCGCACCGCCG
>NZ_JAIFKJ010000144.1:0-5159 GCF_019695415.1 Thiohalocapsa sp. | reverse complement strand
GGCCGGACCGGGGTGGGCTGGGGGCGGGGCGGCGCCGTGGTCCGCCCGCCGTGGGTGCGGCGGGCGCGGGCGCGGGGGGAGGTGGTGCTGCGTCAGGCGCGGCGGACGGGCAGCGGGGATTGGGGGGGGCAGGTGTTTGTGCAGGCGCCGCCGCGGGCGGCCGGACGGTGCCTGGGGTGTCGGCTTCCTGCCGACGCTTTGCCGGGCCAGCGATGGACCAGAGCGGCGTATTCACCCTGGGAGGCGCGCGGCGCGGTTGGCCTCGGCGAGACGCAGCGTGCGGTCGAACAGGGGCTCCAGCGAGGCGTCGTGGCTCACGAAGATCAGCGTCGCGCCGGTGGCCTTGCACTCGTCGAACAGCAGCTGCACGAAGGCCCGGCGGCGGTCGGCGTCCAATGACGATGTGGGCTCGTCGGCGATGATGAGCTCCGGGGCACCCATGAGCGCGCGAGCGGCGGCGACGCGCTGCTGCTGGCCGACGCTCAAGGAGGTCACCGCCTCGCGCAGCAGCGCCGGCTCAGCGAGGTCCAGATGGCCGAGCAGGCGTTTGGCCTCCGCCCGGAGGCTTGACGAGCGGGCCAGCGCGCGCCCGCGGCGCAGCCGCGAGAACCGGCAAGGCAGCACCACGTTGTCGATGATGCCGAGGTAGGGGATCAGATTGAACTGCTGGAAGATGTAGCCGATGTGGTCGGCCCGAAAGTGATCCCGCTCGGGGCCGGAGCGCGCCGACAGGGTCTCGCCCAGGACCTGCACCCGACCGGCCAGGGGCACCGTGACCCCGGCCAGCAAGCCCAGCAAGGTGCTCTTGCCGCTTCCGCTCGGCCCCTCGATGAAGAGTCGCTCGCCGCGGTCGACGGAGAGCCGGTCCAGCGCCAGGATGTCCGGGCCTTTGCGGCGCCAGCGAAAGCGCACGCCGTCGAGTTGGACGATCGGCGCCGCCGCA
The DNA here is from genome assembly GCF_019695415.1 of Thiohalocapsa sp. Taxonomy (GTDB): domain Bacteria; phylum Pseudomonadota; class Gammaproteobacteria; order Chromatiales; family Chromatiaceae; genus Thiohalocapsa. The sequence goes on along the minus strand of NZ_JAIFKJ010000144.1, from coordinate 4,216 downwards.
TCCGGTGCTGCGGCTGCTGCGGTGCTCACAGGTCCAGTTGGTGGCGCTCCGGGGTCAGCTCGTCACCGCGCTGACCGCTCGGCGTGATCAGTTGTACCCGCAACTTCTCCTTACCCGGAAAGACCTCGAACAGCTTCACGTCGAGCGTCTTCAGCGAAGCCGGCTTGGCGCAGGTGAAGGCCCATTCGCCATGGGCGTCGGCATGGACCTCTTCTTCCGTGTGCGCGTGATCCTCCGGGTCGCCGAGATCCAGCGTTACCAGGTGGGAGGTCTGCGCGCACTCGGCTCCGGCATTGGGTACGAAGAGCGCGGCGCCGTCCGCCATTGTCTTGCGTGCCTCGGCGATGGCCGCGCGCTCGGCGGCGTTCCGCGGCGGATGCTCGAACCCGACGATATTGGCGGCTGGGGTGTTCAGCTCCACCAACAGGGAGTCGGCGTCGACGGCGACGTTGAGCTCGGCAACGCCATGGACATGGGCGCCGTGCTGGCGGTGGCCGTGATCATGATCGCCATGGTTGTGATCGTGCTCATCGCCGGCGGCGACGGAGCCGGTGATGGCGACGAGCGTTGCCAGAAACAGCCAACGCAGGCGGCGGGGTGAGCTCGGCAGAATAGACATGGGTGACACTCTCTATGACAGCAAACACGGGCAACTCGGTCCCGGTAACGAAATCGCCATCGCAATCGGGATCGATCCGAGCCCGATGTGCCGGCAACGCCCTCAGGTCGCGCCATCCTTCGCAGCACAGTCGGAGCAGGTGCCGATGACCTCCACCACCGGCCGCGACGGCCGAAACCCGGTTTCGGCGGCCACCGATGCGAGGCTGCCGGCGATGGCCTTGTCCTCCAGCTCCGTGACGCCGCCGCAGCCGTTGCAGATTAGGAACTGGCTCGCGTGTGGGTGCTCAGGGTGGGTGCAGCCGATGTAGGCGTGCAGGGTCTCCAGCTTGTGCACCAGCCCCTGGGCCAGCAGCCAATCCAGCGCCCGATAGACCGTGGGCGGTGCCGCCGGCGGCCCCTCGCGGAGCTGGTCCAGGATCTCGTAGGCGCCCACGGGGCGGTTGGCCCGGCACACCAGCTCCAGCACACGGCGGCGCTGGTTGGTGAGGCGCACGCCGCGCTCCGCGCACAGCATCTCGGCGCGGTTCAGTGCCTGGCTGAGGGTGTCTTCGTCCATTGGGGCCTCAATAGGGGCATGGAGACGGGCTGTCGACGATCATAGCCAGTGGCGCCCCGCCGTTCAGCCCTCCGCCCGCGGCGGTGGCGTGCGCCGCAGCGCGGCGGAGACGACCGCGGAGACCAGATACAGCGCCCCCGCGAGCAGGATGATGGTCGGCCCCGGCGGTAGGTCCGGCGTATAGGACAGCGCCAACCCGCCGCTGGTCAGCGCCGCGCCAAGCACAGTAGCCAGCAGCATCATGCTGGTAATGGAGTGAGTCCATTGACCGGCCATGGCCGCCGGCAGCGTCAGCAGGGCGATGACAAGAATCAGGCCCACCACCTGGATCATCAACACCACCGTCAGGGCCACGAGCACCAGCAGCAGCAGGTAAAGCGCCGCCACGGGCAGGCCGCGCAGTCGGGCGAAGTCTTCGTCGAAGGCGACGGCAATGAAGTGCCGATAGCCGAGGCCCACCACGAGCAGCAGCAGCAGGTCCAGCGCCGCCATGAACCAGAGCTCGCGGGTGGGCACCAGCAGGATGTTGCCGAACAGGAAGCTCATGAGGTCGGTGGTGTAGCCAGGCGTGCGGGAAATGAACAGGATACCGACCGCCATACCGATCGCCCAGAGGGCGCCGATGGCGGTGTCCTCGCCGGTATGCCAAGTCAGGCGCACCCAGCCGATGAGCAGGGCCGAGACCACGGCGGCGGCGAGAGCGCCAAGCAGCGGGTCGAAGCCGAAATACAGCGCCGCGCCCATGCCGCCCAGCACCGAGTGGGCGATGCCCCCAGCGAGGAAGGCGATGCGCTTTACGACCACGAAGGGGCCGATCAGTCCGCAGCCGATGCTCGCCAGCAATCCCGCCAGCAGCGCCTGACGCAGGAAGGCCTGTTCGGTGAGCGCGGTGAAGAACTCAGTCATGCACGTGATGCTCGTGCGGTGTGCTCGTGGTCATGCTGAATCTGGCGCACGTGCTCGCCGTAGAGATCCTGGATGATCTGGCCGTCGATGCTGTCCGTGGTGTGGCAGACCAGGGTGCGGTTCAGGCAGGCCACGCGGCTCACGTAGGCGGAGATGAAGGCGATGTCGTGGGATACCACGACGATGGTGAGGCGGCGGTTGAGCTGGGCCAGCAGCTCGAAAATCTCGCCCTCCAAGCGCTGGTCGATGTTCGCCGTGGGCTCGTCCAGGATCAACAGCTGCGGCTCCCCCACCAGCGCCCGCGCCAGCAACACCCGCTGCAGCTGGCCACCGGACAGGGTGCCGATCTGCCGTGCACGCAGGTCCAGGGCTTCCACTTCGTCCAGTGCTGCGGCTGCGGCGCTGCGGTCGGCCTTGGTCCAAGGGCCCAGGCGCCAGCCGAGCCCGAAGCGACCCATGAGCACCACATCCTCGACGCCGATGGGGAAGTCCCGCGCGAAGCCGGGATACTGCGGCACATAGCCGATGCGCCGGCGCGCGCGACGGGGCGGCTCGCCCAGCACGCGGATGCCTCCGGCGCTGGGCTTCAGCAGCCCAAGGATCAGCTTCAGCAGCGTGCTCTTGCCGCCCGCATTGGGGCCAACGATGCCGAGGAACTCGCCGCGCGCCACATCCAGGCTCACGTCTTGGAGCACCGGCACCTCGCCATAAGCGAAGTGGACCCCCGTGAGGCTGATTGCCGGTGGTGCCGTGCCGGCGGCCGTCATGGCTGATGCGGCTCCGCACTGGAGGCGTCCGCATCGAGCAGGATCTCCGCGAGCCGGCGCAGCGTCGCGAAGTAATCGGGCGAGAGTGGGTCGACGGTTTCGACGCGGCCGCCGATGGCGCGTGCCACCTGCCCGGCTGCACGCTGGTCGAACTGCGGCTGCACCAGGATCACGCGGGCATTGTTCTTCTGCGCTTGCTCGATCAGGGCCGTGAGCCGGCGGGCGCCGGGCTCCTTGCCTTCGTACTCGATGGGCACCTGGCTGAGACCATAGGCGTCGGCGAAGTAGCCCCAAGCGGGGTGATAGACCAGGAAGCTTCGGTTCTCGAGCCCGCCCATCTGTTCCTGCAGCGCCGCATCCAGAGCGGCGAGCGCGGCATCGAGCGCGGCTAGGTTGGCGGCATAGGTTTCCGCGCCCGCCGGGTCGAGCTCGGTCAAGGCAGCGCGGATGGTTTCGGCCATCTGGCGGACCAGCCGCGGACTGGTCCAAACATGCGCGTCCATCCTGGGGCCTTCCTGCTGATGGCGAGCGCCGTCGCCATGGTCGTGGGTGTGCGCCGCCTGCGGGCGCAGCGTTAGACCATCGCGCAGGTCCACGACAGGCATGTCGGGGTTCGTGGCGCTGATGCGCTGCATCCAGGCGTCCTCGAACGGTACGCCGACGCGCAGGTAGAGATCGGCGTCCGCGAGGGCCGTAATCTGCCGGGGCGTCGGCTCATAGGTGGCGGGGCTGTGGCCTGGCTGGACCATCGCTCGCACCGCCACGCGCTCGCCGCCGATTCGCTCGGCGAAGGTGGCGAGCGGCAGCACGCTGACGAAGACTGACACTTGCTTGGGCGCCGATGCCACCGCCGTCATGGGCAGGACGGTGGCCAGCAGCGCCGCCACCAGCAGTCGGCCGCTGGAACGCCGACGAAGGCCGGCGAAAGGGTGGCAAGCGCGTCGGCGGAGCATGGCTTTCGGGTGTCTGGGTAGGTGGCCGTGACCGACACAGGCGGCGGTCGGCGCTTGAGTGCGAAACAGTATAACAGTGCGTTTACGGCTCTTGCATCACCGTCGTACGACCGATTTGCCGGCGATCACTGCGCGGTGTTGCGGCATTGCGAGCCCTGGCGAGTGCGCAGCGCGCGCGGTGTTTGCGCGGGCGCCCGTCGCAATGCCTGCGACAGGTTGAGCGCGAAGCTTGTCTGTATTGCACAACAGAATCGCTGCGCAACAGCCTTTCCGTATTGATCTGAAGCAAGCTCACGGCTCGTTTTGTCGTAAAAATGCAGCGTTTTGGGGTTTTCGCACTAGCTTATCGGGGCGATTCCCTATAGGCTGTGTCGCAGGGTCGTCATATTCGGCTCGCCACAAGAACCAGGCCC
>NZ_JAIFKJ010000211.1 GCF_019695415.1 Thiohalocapsa sp. | reverse complement strand
GCCTGTCCCCGGCCGATTACCTGTTTCCGAGTCGCCGGTCGGCCTCGGCGCATCTATAGGTCCGACAGTATGCGCGGCTGGTGAAACAGTGGGTCGCCTTCATGGGGGCAGACCCGGCGGAGTATGGTACACACTCGTTGCGCAGGACCAAGGCGACGCTGATCTACCGCAAGACCAAAAATCTGCGCGCGGTGCAGCTGCTCCTGGGCCATCGCAAGATCGAGTCTACGGTGCGCTACCTCGGTATCGACGTCGATGATGCCCTGGAGATGGCCGAGCATATCGAGTGCTGAGTCCGATCGCGCCGGCGTCCGACGGTTGGTCGGGCGCTGGTCTTCGGCGGTTTCGATGGCCTGCACGCCACCCGATTGAAGAACAGAGACGGCTATGCCGCGATCACAGACCTTTATCGACGGAGAGCGCATCCGCAAGGCCCGGACGCTGCGCCGTGTCGAGCCCATCTACGAGCACCTCGCGCTCGCCTTGGCGGCGATACCGGCGCTGCACTTCGTCAAGCTCTTCCCGGGCAGAGTGAGCGCGTCGAACCGGCTGTCCACTGACGGGAAGAAGAACCCCGTCGTCACCGTTGGTGCCGCGGGAATCACAGGTGTCGAACTGCTCGTGGATACCGAAACCCACGTCGCGCAGTTCTACGCGATTACCTCCGCCGAGCAGGGCGCCGGGCGTCAGATCGTGGAAGCGGTCGCCAGCGCGACCCCGGCCGACTGGTTCCTCGCCGTCCCGATGGATTGGAGCGGCGGGTTCTGGGAGCGGATGGCAAGAGACTACCCACGTCTGCAAGTGTTCTGAAGTAGCGGGCGCAGACATCGGAGTCCTCCCGAGGCGGATCAGGATCGATTGGATCAAGGGCGGGGATACGTCTGTCGGGTCTGCCCATCCGAGAGGGCACGGATGCCTCGGTGACCAATGCAATACCCTATTCTGGAATCCTGGGAGTGAGAAGACCGTCAGCGTGAGCTACTCGATCCGTACATACATCCTCGGACCGGACGACACCCTGTACCGGCTGGCCAGCGCGAAGTTCTCCCGCATGGTCGATGACCCTGAGAGCCAGCGACTTGAGCGCTTTGCGGGCCAACGCGTGCGCATGGCCGAGGTCACTGTCGAGGTCCGGGATCGGGCACCCTGTGCCGTCGTCCGCCTGGTTTACGAGATGCTCGGATTCGATGCCGACGGGCGCTTAGACCGCGCCACGTTCATGCGCCAGAACAGGGCGCTGGCCGAACTGGTCGTAGACCGCGCGATACCCCGCCATGGGGAGCAGGACAAGGCCGTGGTTCACGCCGGCAGCCGCTTTGTCGCGCGCGGCGGGTCCTGGCATCCGTCCGCGGCGCTGGAGCGGGAGATTCTCCGCGCCGCGCTCGACGAGAGGCCGTGCAAGCGGCTCTAGGGAGATGCTGATTTATCGGGCATCCTGCCCCAAAAAAAACAGGCGGAGCCGGGCCTGTTCAGACATTGGGCGGTTTCCCGGCTCCTTCATTTTCAGCGACTTACGTCGCCGAAA
>NZ_JAIFKJ010000591.1 GCF_019695415.1 Thiohalocapsa sp. | reverse complement strand
TGACCTTTCCCTGCGATCAGGGCCGGGCTTCACTGGAATCCTCCGGCCGGGGTTGAGTGTTAAGCGGCGGCGCCGAGACCGCAAGAGTCGCGGGCGCTGTCGCGGTGGTGGTCGATAGGAACTCCAACGGGCTGCGATAGCCGAGCGCGGAATGAGGGCGTTCGGCGTTGTAATGGTGGCGCCAGCGGCCAATCTCGTCGCGGGCGTGGGCGAGCGATCTGAACCAGTGCAGGTTGAGGCATTCGTCGCGGAGCTTGCCGTTCAGGCTCTCGACGAAGGCGTTCTGGACCGGCTTGCCGGGCTCGATGAAGCGGAGGCGGACGCCGGTCTTCTCGGACCAGTCGAACATCGCCCGGCTGGTGCCTTCCGGGCCGTTGTCGAGGACGATCTCCTCCGGCAGCCCGTGGCGCAGCGCCAGGTCGTCGAGGAACCGTGCCATCCTGGCGCCGGAGATCGAGACATCGACGATCTGGCCGGGACAGAACCGACTGTGGTCATCAACGATGTTGAGCACCCGGAAGCGCCGGTAGTCGACGAGCTGGTCGCCGATGAAGTCGAGCGACCAGCGCTGCATCGGCCGCTCCGGAACCTGCGGCGCGATCCGATCACGGCGCGGCAGCTTGCGCCGCTTCCTGGTGCGGACCTGCAAGCCCAGCTCGGTGTAGAGCCGGTAGGTCCGCTTGCGGTTCACAACCAGGCCCTCCCGCCGCAGCACGGCATGCAGCCGCAGGTAGCCGTAGCGCCGGTTCTCCGACGCCAGCTCCTTCAGGCGCGCGACCACCGCGGCGTCGTTCTTTGGCACCGGCCGATACTGCTGCACGGACCGCGACAGACCGACGACCCGGCAACTTCGTCGTTCGCTGAGGCCAAGCTCCTGCATCAGGAAGCCCACGGCTCGCCTCTTCGCCGCGGGCTCACCAGCGCTTTTCCAGGAGCTCCTTCATCGCCGACATGTCGAGCATCTGGTCGGCGACGATGCGCTTCAGCTTCGCGTTCTCGGCCTCGAGCTCGCGCAGCCGCTTCGCCTCGCTCGCCTCCATGCCAGCGTATCGCTTCCGCCAGGTGTAGAACGTGGCCGAGCTGATGCCGTGCCGGCGGCAAAGCTCGTCCACCTTGGCACCGGCCTCGTGCTCCTTCAGCACGCCGATGATCTTTTCCTCACTGAACCGACTGCGCTTCATAGTCGTCCTCCTGCGTCATCTATGACCAGAAGATTCCAGCTCGCAACGGCCCGGATCTTGGGGAGAAGGTCACACCGACGAGGGTTTTCGGACGCGTAGCGTTTGGTGTGTTTGCCGCACGCTACGTTCGATGCGTCCAGGTTGCGAGCCGGCGTTCTGGCCCGCTGGATTTTTATGGCATCGTTTTTGAGAGATACGTGTGTGCGCGTCAGGGCGGCTTGCCAGGTCTGGCGACGACCTACTCTCCCACGTCTTGAGACGCAGTACCATCGGCGCTGCAGCGCTTAACGGCCGGGTTCGGGATGGGACCGGGTGTTTCGCTTGCGCTATGATCACCAAACCGGG
>NZ_JAIFKJ010000154.1 GCF_019695415.1 Thiohalocapsa sp. | reverse complement strand
GCCCTCCCCTCTACGCCGGCAGCTTGCCGCCCCTCCTCGGCTACATAGGCAATCCCTATCAGCGTGTGCGGGCTGTCAAATGATTCAATTGCTATTTCAGGTTTTCCTTATATACTACCGCTGGTCCGCGTCGAACGGCGCTCCACGCCGTCCCGTGGACCAGCGACACACCAGATAGACATTTGCTGACCCGGAAACCCACACCGCCCGCAGCGTGACGGCGCCCACATCGCGCCGTCACCGCCGCGGCAAAACCAATAAAGGTACGAGCCCCATGAAGACGCTTGCCCTATCCCTCTCCACCCTCGCCTTGGCGGCGGCCACCGCCACTGCCGCTGCCCAGTGGGTTGCCCCCGGCTATGGCCCCTTTGGTTACGCTCCATATGGTGCTGCGCCTTTCCATGGACCCGTGTACGGCCCCCATCATGGGCCAATGACGCCGGAGCAGTTCGAGGCCATGGCCGAGCGCCAGCATGCGCTCGCCGAGCAGCATCGCAAGGCGATCGAGGCCATGATGGAGAGCCAGCGCGAGGCCTTCGAGCGCTTCGCACCGCCGGCACCTGCGCCCATGGCGGGCCCGATGCCACGGCCCGAGATGCCCGAGCCCCCGGCCTTCGGCGAGCGCCCCACGCCGCCTGAGATCAGCCTGCCCGAGATCCCGGGCTTCGAGCGCCCGGCGCTGCCTGCAGCACCCGAGATGCCTGAGATGCCGAAGCGTCCGGCCTTCGGTGAGCGCCCCGAGCTTCCGGAGGTGCCTGGATTCCAACGCCCGGAGCTGCCGCCGGTGCCGGCCTCAGGCGCTGAGGCCGGGTCCACCAACCAAGCCGCTGACCGTGAGACCCGTCGGGCGCAGTACGAAGCCTATCGGGAGCAGATGCGGCAGCGCGCCGCCGAGCGCCGCGCCGCCATGGCGGAGGTGGCCGAGCAGCGCCGCGCTGCCGCGGCCCAGCACGGCGTTCCGCTACCCGCGGGCTACGGCCGCCTGCCAGTGCCGGCCGGCGCTGAGGACGCGCCCGCCGAACAGCCGGCGAACGACGCCGAGACACCCGCGAGCTGAGCCGACCGCCAGGACTGGTGCCCAGTTAGGGCCCAGTTAGTGCCCGGTGCGCAAGCCGCATTGCGCACTGGCAGCAACCCAGCACTGTATGCCGCACAGACGCGGAGCAGTACCCCGGTCCAGCCGCCGCTGGCCGGGGTTTTGTGTGCCCGTGACGTCAGGTCTTAGGCACAATCGGCTAGGCTGCCCGCATTGATATTGGCCGCACGGCAGGGGCTGTGAGCATTCGCCCTGCCAATGATCAGTATTTGCCAATATTCCAGCCCTGCGTTAGCGTGGGCGCCCGCGCTTGCGCGACGCTCGCGCTGCGAGTGCGGCGTCCCGCCGCCCCCGTTGGTGGCGTCTGCCATCGCGCGCGTGCGCACCACGACGTCAGCTCCGCTTTCCACTGCACAGGAAGGTCCATGGCCAATAAGCCCGACATCGACCCGCAAGAGACCCAGGAGTGGCTCGAGTCCCTCGACGCCGTGTTGGAGCAGGAGGGCATCGAGCGCGCCCACTATCTGCTGGAGCGCCTCATCGACAAGGCGCGCCGCTCCGGGGCCTACCTGCCGTTCAGCGCGAACACGGCGTACTTGAACACCATCCCGGTGCAGAAGCAGGAGCGTTTCCCCGGCGACCGGGCCATGGAGCGGCGCATCCGTTCCTTCGTGCGCTGGAACGCCATGGCCATGGTGGTGCAGGCCAACCGCCTGTCCACCGAGCTCGGCGGCCATATCTCGTCCTTCGCGTCCAGCGCGACCCTGTATGACGTCGGGCTGAACCACTTCTTTCGCGCCGCGAATAAGGACTTCGGCGGGGACCTGGTGTTCATCCAGGGCCACTCCGCCCCCGGCATCTACGCCCGTGCCTACCTCGAAGGACGCCTCAGCGAGGAGGAGCTGTACGGCTTCCGGCAAGAGGTTGACGGCCCTGGGCTTTCGTCCTATCCGCATCCTTGGCTGATGCCGGGCTTCTGGCAGTTCCCGACGGTGTCCATGGGCTTGGGCCCCATCATGGCCATCTACCAGGCGCGCTTCATGCGCTACCTCGCCGATCGCGGCGTCGTGAACACCGAAGGCCGCAAGGTCTGGGCCTTTCTCGGCGACGGGGAGATGGACGAGCCCGAGTCCCTGGGGGCCATTTCGTTGGCTGCCCGGGAGCGGCTCGACAACCTGGTCTTCGTGGTCAACTGCAACCTGCAGCGCCTGGACGGGCCGGTGCGCGGCAACGGCAAGATCATCCAGGAGCTGGAGGCCGTCTTCCGCGGCGCCGGCTGGAACGTCATCAAGGTCATCTGGGGCAGCTATTGGGACCCGCTGCTCGCCCGCGATACCAAAGGGTTGCTGTTGAAGCGCATGGAGGAATGCGTCGACGGCGACTACCAGGCCTACAAGGCCAAGGGCGGCGCCTACACCCGCGAGCACTTCTTCGGCAAGTACCCGGAGCTCGCGGACATGGTCGCCAACATGACCGACGAGGACATCTGGCGCCTGAACCGCGGCGGCCACGACCCGGCCAAGGTCTATGCCGCCTATGCAGCCGCCATGCGCCACCAGGGTCAGCCGACGGTGATCCTGGCCAAGACCGTCAAGGGCTACGGTATGGGCGTCGCCGGTGAAGGCATGAACATCACCCATTCGCAGAAGAAGATGGGAGAAGCGGCGCTCAAGGCCTTCCGCGACCGGTTCAACATCCCGATCTCCGACGACCAGATCGCCGCGGCGCCCTTCTACAAGCCGCCGCCGGACAGCCCGGAGATGCGGTACCTGCACGAGCGCCGCGAGGCCCTCGGCGGCCCGCTGCCGGCGCGCAGCGCGGATTTCACGCCGCTCGAGGTGCCGCAGCACGACGCCTTCAAGCAGTTGCTGGAGTCCAGCGGCGACCGCGAGATGTCCACCACCATGGCCATGGTGCGCATGCTTACCATGATCATCCGTGACAAGGCGGTGGGGAAGCTCGTCGTACCCATCGTGCCGGACGAGGCACGCACCTTCGGTATGGAGGGCATGTTCCGCCAGCTCGGCATCTACTCCCACGTGGGCCAGCTGTACGAGCCGGTGGACTCTGACCAGGTGATGTACTACCGCGAGGAGAAGCACGGCCAGATCCTGCAGGAGGGCATCAACGAGGCCGGCGCCATGTCGTCCTGGATCGCCGCCGCGACGGCTTACGCCAATCACGGCCAGGCGATGATCCCGTTCTACATCTACTACTCGATGTTCGGCTTCCAGCGCGTGGGGGATCTCATCTGGGCAGCCGGCGATATGCAGGCGCGGGGCTTCCTGCTGGGCGGCACCGCCGGGCGGACGACACTCGCCGGTGAGGGTCTCCAGCACCAAGACGGCCACAGCCAGATCGTCGCCTCCACCATCCCCAACTGCGTCAGCTACGACCCGACCTTCGCCTACGAGCTGGCCGTCATCGTGCAGGACGGCATGCGGCGGATGTACCAGGAGCGGGAGAACTGCTTCTACTACATCACCGTGATGAACGAAAACTACCCAATGCCCGCCATGCCGGAGGGCGTCGAAGACGGCATCCGTCGCGGGCTCTATCGCTTCAGCCATGCCGAATCCGGCAAGCATCGGGTGCAGCTCCTGGGCAGCGGCACCATCCTGCGGGAGGTCATCGCCGCCGCCGAGCTGTTGCAACGGGACTTCGACGTTGCCGCGGATGTGTGGTCCGCCACCAGCTTCAACGAGCTGCGCCGCGACGGCATCGCCGCCGAGCGCTGGAACATGCTGCACCCGGACGAGTCCCCGCGGCTGCCCTATGTGGCCGAGCAGCTGGGCGAGACCGAGGGCCCCATCGTCGCCGCCACCGACTACATGCGCACCTATGCAGATCAGATCCGGCCCTACCTGCCGCGGCGCTATTTCACGCTCGGCACCGACGGCTATGGCCGCAGCGACATGCGCAGCCAGTTGCGAAAGTTCTTCGAGGTGAATCGCTGGTACATCGCCGTCGCCGCCCTCAAGGCGCTGGCGGATGAGGGCGAGATCACCCCCGGGCGCGTGCGCGAGGCCATCGAGAAGTACCGAATCGACCCGGACAAGCCGAACCCAGTGACCGTCTAACCACGGTGTTGTTCGCAAACAGCGCAACCCGCCATTGCACGAACCGCATCCAGGAGTACACACCGTGGCACGCGTAGAGAACGTCCTGCTGCCGGACATCGGCGACTTTGCCGAGGTGGAGATCATCGAAGTCCTGGTCTCCCCGGGTGATTCCATCGAGCCCGAGCAGTCGATCCTGACGCTCGAGAGCGACAAGGCGACCATGGAAATCCCGGCACCCGTCGCCGGCACCGTCAAGGAGGTCAAGGTCAGCGTCGGGGACAAGGTGAGCAAGGATGCGCTCTTGATGACCGTGGAGACCGAGGGCGGCAGTGACGCCGGTCCCGCAGCGCAACAAGCTCAGGCCGAGCAGACAGAGGAGCCGAGCCCGGCGGAGACCG
>NZ_JAIFKJ010000262.1 GCF_019695415.1 Thiohalocapsa sp. | reverse complement strand
CCGGGGGGCTTGGGCGGGGTGGGGGGGGGGGGGGTGGGGGGGGGCGGGCGCGGGGGGGGGCGGTGCGGGTTGGGGAGGGTCTGCGGGGGGGCTGGCGGGGGCTGCCACGGTGGCGCCCGGGGGTGGAGCGGTGTGAGCGGCGGCGGCAGGCGCGCTGGGGGCGGCCGGTGCTGCGGCCGCGGTGACGGCGGCAGCGAACCCCGCGAGCGCTTCGTCCCGAGACTTTTCGAGGTCGCCGATGCGGCCCTCCGCGCGGGCGATCTCGCGGCGCAGCGGGATGGCCGACAGGGCCTCAATATCCTGCGCGATGGGAACCCCGGGGACGGCGCGCTGCGTGGATGGATCAGGCGCCTCGTTACCTAGCGAGTCGAAGGTGGCGGGCGTCTGCGCCGCTGCCTGCGATGCGGACGCTTCAGCGGCCGCTGGCAGCGGCAGTGCCAGGGCTATTGACAGCGCCAGCGAATAGATCGCCGAAGCACCCTGTGCGCCCTTGCGCGGCCAGACGGTCACGCCAAGCAGCTCAGCCCGCTTGTACGGCAGGGGCCGCGCCGAAGCGTTGCTCGAGATAACGGATGATGTCGTCAGATTCGTAGAGCCACTGGGTGCCTTCCGCCGAGTCGATGCGCAAGCAGGGCACCTGGATGCGCCCGCCTTCGCGGGCGAGTGTGCCGCGGTGCTCCGCGTCGTTCTGAGCGTCGCGCAGCTCCAGCGGCAGGTTCAGACGGTGCAGCGCACGGCGCGTCTTGATGCAGAAGGGGCAGGCGAAGTATTGATACAGTGCCATGCCGCTGATGGCCTGCTCCACCTGCTGCTGCGCCTCGGGCGTACGCTGGAGTGGTGTCGGTCGGGTGATGCGGTCGACGAACGCGATGGTACGTCCGAGCCCTTCGCGGACGAGCTTGAGCAACATGAGTAGTCCTCGTTGTGTTCTTTCTTCTTGGCGGCAAGGCTATGCCAACCGGCTGCGCCTTTGGAGCGCAGTCGTGGCGTACGGGTTCCGTAACGATCTTCGGCGACGGGTTGCAGCTGCTGCTCGCGCAGCGCCTGGCGCTCAGGCTGTTTGGCCTCGATGCGGGTGCGGTAGAGAATTATCCTCTCATCGGGCAGTTGACCGCTTCGTTAGCGATGCAAGCTCCTGAGCTTCCAGAAGTCCAGCAGCAACTTCCTAGGCAGCGGCCGCCTTGGCCTCGAGCTGCGCCGTGAGGTCCGGATGCAGGTCCAGGGCGGCGGCGAGCCGATCGAGATAGCTGCGCTCCGCAGGGTTGGCGGTATCGATGACGAAGAGCGAGGCGAGATAGATTTCCGCTGCCGCTTCCCGGGAGTCAGCGCCGGCGGCGATATCCTGGACGTCCAGCGGCCGCGCCAGCTCCGCATCCAGCATGAGCCGGGTGTCGTCGTCGAGCCCGAGATTGCTGACGGCCTGTTGGATGGCCCGGCGCTCGGCGTCGTCCACATGGCCGTCGGCCTTCGCGGCGGCGATCATGGCCTTGAACAGGCTCTGGCTGCGCTGCTCGGCCTGTGCCCCGGGCAGTTCCTGCACCGGCGTGCCCGGATGCGCACTGTCGCCCTGATCCGCTTGCCAGGTCTTGAAGGCGTCATGCGCTACCTTGCCGAGCAGGCCGAGGCCGCCCAGGGCCGCGGCAGTGCCCGTGAGCTTGCGGCCGAATTCGGTACCGAGCAGGGCAACCAGGGCGCCGCCGGCGACAGCGCCTTTGCCCAGGTTGCCGAGCATGGCATCCCGCTCCGGTCCTTCCGGCGGCAAGTTCATGTGTTTTTCAGCGAGCTGAGTCCCTTGGGCGGCGAGGTCCTTGCCAGCGGCAAGCATCTGGTCGAGCATGTCTTTGAAGGCCATTGGTGGCGTCCTCCGGTGTGGTGTGTTCGGATGTGATGACAGCGCAGTCGAGTTTACTCCAGCGCGGTTGCACAGCGATGATCAGTTGCCCCAAAAATCCATACCGCAGTGGCGGCTGACAGCGGCTCCGTGCGCATCTGTGCCCTGCTGCTCGCCGCCGGCGCTGGACGGCGGTTCGGTGCCGACAAGTTGTCTGCTGCGCTTCCGGACGGCACGCCGGTGGGCGTTGCCGCCGCGCAAAACCTGCTGGCGGCGGGTTGCGAAACGCTCGCCGTGGTGCGCACCGCCGACGCCGGTATCGCCCCGGCCCTGGCGCGGCTGGGCGTCCGGCTGACGCCCTGTGTCGATGCCGACCTCGGGATGGGGCACAGCCTGGCCTGCGGTGTGCGGGCGAGCGCCCAGGCTGACGGCTGGCTCATTGCGCTCGGGGACATGCCTTTCGTACGGCCCGCGAGCATCGCCGCGGTGGCAGCGGCACTGGCCCGCGGTGCGCCCATTGCGGCGCCGAGCTATGGCGGACGCCGCGGCCATCCGGTGGGACTCGCGGCGGGCTTTCGTGACCATCTGCTCGGTCTCCGCGGCGATGAGGGTGCGCGCCGATTGCTCCGCGCCCATGCAGGCCGCATGGTTAGGGTGGATGTCGACGATCCCGGCGTGCTGCGCGATGTCGACTGGCCGGGCGATCTGGCGGCCGCCGGTGGCTGAGCTCGGCATCCTGGGCACCCGCCGCGCCGCCAGGGGTCGAACGAGGACACGGGGGTCCCCCCGCCGCGCGGCAGGCGGCCCCCGCGACTGCATCATTTCGAGACCCGCATGACCGCAACCCGTAAAGACCTCGAGCGCACATCCAGCGACCGCGAGATCGGCGCCTTCCTCGATCAGGTGGCGCGCACACCGCAGCGCGCCAAGCCCGGAGCTGGCGGCCGACTCATCTTCGCCATGGACGCCACCGCGAGCCGCGAGCCCACCTGGGACCGCGCCGCGGACATCCAGGCCGCCATGTTTCACGAGACGCGCGACCTGGGCGGGCTTCAAGTGCAGCTCTGCCACTACGGCGGCTTCCGCGAGTTCCATGCCTCCCCATGGTGCGCCAGCGCCGAGGAGCTGTTGCCGCGCATGACCCGGGTGCGCTGCATTGCGGGGCTTACGCAGATCGGCCGGGTGTTGGCGCATGCCAAAGCGGAGGCCGCGCTTAAGCCCGTCAATGCCCTAGTCTTTGTCGGCGACTGCGTGGAAGAAGATCACGACCGGCTGGCCGGCGCCGCGGGGGAGCTCGGGCTCCTCGGAGTACCCGTGTTCGTCTTCCAGGAGGGCCGGGAGCCGCAGGCCGAGCGGGTGTTGAAGGACATCGCGAGGCTATCCGGTGGGGCCTGGTGCCCGTTTGACCACCGCAGCCCCCAGGTGCTCAAGGACCTGCTGAGCGCCGTTGCAGTGTTCGCCGCCGGCGGGCGTAAGGCGCTCACCGAGTTCGGCCGGCGCCGGGGTGGATCGGTGCTGCAACTGACTCAGCAGTTGGAGAAGCGATGACCAGTCTGGTGATGGGGTGGCCGACGGGAGGGCGCACATGGGGCGGCTGATCGTCCTGCTGGCCATCGGCTTCGCGCTCTGGTGGTTCTTGCACTGGTTCCGCAACACCCCGCCCCAACGGGTGGCTGCGGTGCTGCGCAAGGCGGCCGTCTGGGGCGCGGCTGCGCTGCTGCTGCTCGCGGTGCTGAGCGGCCGGCTGAACCCGCTGTTCGCAGCCGCCGCCGCGGCGGTGCCCGTGGTCTTCCGGGCGCTCAATCTGCTCCAGGCACTGCCGGCACTGCACCGTATGCTGCAGTCACTGGGCCTGGTGGGACCAGGCTCCGTGGGCGGCCTCGGTGGCGGCGGGCGCGGCGCCGCGAGCGGGCGGCAGTCCTCCATCCGCACCCGATATCTCGACATGTCCCTGCACCACGATACCGGCGCCATGGACGGCGAGGTGCTGGAAGGCCCCTTCGCCGGCCAGCGGCTGTCGCAGCTCACATTGCCCCAGCTGCTGCGTATGCTGGAGCTCTACCAGGAATCCGATGCGCGCTCCGCTGCGGTGCTCACGGCCTACCTGGACCGCGAGCACGCGGATTGGCGCGAAGACGCAGCCGCCGCCGGCAGCGCCGGCGCCGGGCAGGGCGCGGGTGGCGGGCAAGCCGCGGCGCGCGGGATGACCAAGGACGATGCCTGGTCCATCCTGGGGCTGGAGCCCGGCGCCGACGCCGATGCCATCCGCGCTGCCCATCGCCGCCTCATGCAGCGCCTCCATCCGGACCGCGGCGGCAGCGACTATCTAGCCGCGCAGATCAACGCGGCAAAGGATTTGCTGCTGGGGGAGTGATGGACTTCGGCTACGCGTCGCGCAGGGCGTGCGGTCAGCAATCAGACAGACAGCGGATGCCCTGCGGACCTTGCTGGAATGGCAACAGCCGGCCATGACCGGACATAGCGGATCGAGCGAGCGTCGTATGTTGTTGCGAAACCGGCACATTTTCTGGATCACTCACGAGACCCAGAGAGTCGGTCCTGCCCACTCGGGCCCTGTCGGTTTCGAGTGACCGCCCTACTCTGGCTGTTCTGCTAGGGAAGCGCCGATTTATTGGCGCTTCCCGTGCGGGGCAGGACGCCCCGCCA
>NZ_JAIFKJ010000489.1 GCF_019695415.1 Thiohalocapsa sp. | reverse complement strand
ACCCGCTGTGCGGCGCTGCGCAACGCCGCTGGGCGCGTCCGGAGGCGTCCGCAGTGGGTCGGTGGGTTTCTTCGCAACCTCTCAGTCCTTGTCGCCACCCATCATCCGCATGGGCGCTCCCATCATGCGCATCGGATTGAAGCCGCCATTGCCCTCATCCGCCTGCGGCCCGTAGCCCGGCGGATAGCCCGGCACCGGCCCATAGGGTCCGGCGCCGTAGGGGGCATAGCCAGGCATCGGCGCATAGCCCTGCGGAGGATAGCCGGTGCCATAGCCTTGGGGCGCATAGCCGGGTGCCGCCTGCGGATAGGACGTCGGGCCGCCGTAACCAGGTGCATAGCCGGGCGCATAGCTCGGGGCGTAACTGGGCGCTCCATAACCCTGGGGCATCTGACCAGGCGCGCCTCCGGGCTGGCCCGCCTGGGGTGGCGGCATCGGCTGACCGGGCTGAGCTGGCGCCGGCGCCTGCCCCTGCATCTGGGCCGGAGGCTGCTGCGGCCCCTGCCCCTGCGACGGACTCGGCTGCGGCGCCTGCTGCGGCGGCGCTGGCGGCTGTGCCTGTGCGGCGGGGTGCTGCGGCGTGCTGGGATAGAGCTGCGGCGGCATCGGCTGCGGGCGCGGTGGCTCGTCCTTGTCCGTACCAAACCACTTAGAGGGGTTCATCATGTCGCCGAAGTCCAGCGCCTGCGCACTGCCGGCGCCGAGCCCAAGGGCCAAGAGGGCCGCCACAGCCGCGGCGATGGTGGTTCTGTTGTGCATGACTGCTGACTCCCGTCGTCTCGTTGAAACCGAAAGAAAACCTGGCGCGCCCAGAGTGCGCCGTCTACAAGGATCGCCTCCGGCGAGCCCGGCATCGACGCGCCGCGCCGGGTCCAGTATAGGGAAGAATGCGGACCAGTTCGGCCATTCCGGTTTGACCTGCCCATTGTTTACCATCCGGAGTCCGACGAGCGCCTGACACAGCGCTGCGCAGTGCCAGGAGCCACGAACCAAAAGAGACGGACACCACAATGCGACACTGGCTGATGAAATCGGAGCCTGACGCCTTCGGCATCGACGACCTGGCCTCGCGCCCTGAGCAGACCGAGCCCTGGGACGGCGTACGCAACTACCAGGCCCGCAACATGATGCGCGATGAGATGCAGGTTGGCGACGAGGTGCTTTTCTACCATTCCAACACCAAGGAGCCCGGCATCGTCGGCATTGCCGAGGTCGTCCGCGAAGGCTATCCAGATCACACCGCCTTCAACCCTGACGCCAAGTACTACGACCCCAAGAGCGACCCGGACAACCCGCGCTGGTACATGGTGGACCTCAAATACGTGCGGCACACGAAGCGCACCATCACACTGACGGAGCTGAAAGAGATCGCTGCCAACGACCCGGACGGCCCCCTCGCCGACTTCCCGCTGGTGCGCCGGGGCAACCGGCTGTCCATCATGCCGGTCACCGACGCACAGTGGGCGTTGATTCTGGGATTAGAGTAAGCGCGCGGCTCACCCTGCGCGTCCCAGAAGGCGCCGGCGACGGCGTCCGCCTGCTGCGGATCGCGGTCACAGGTAGGGGTCTAGCATTCCGCGCAGGTCCACACGCGCGCGCAGGCGACGGCAGAGCATGAACATGCCGGCGAACTTGCGCTGGAGGAACATGGTGATGGGCTCGGGGAGGTGGTTGAAGGCTTCTTCCATGTACATGTCCCGACCCTTCACGTACAGGCGCTCGAACAGGTCTGAGGTGCCGAAATCGTAGATGCCGGGCTCAAGCACCTCCGAGGACAGTCGGATCATCTCGATCAGGGCTTTGACCGTGGCGGCGTCGGCGTCCGGGGCCATATAGCCGAGTCCCATGGATGCCTCGCGCAGACCCTGCTCATCATGCGCAATGGCGGCGCGCCCGAGCGCTAGGTATTGCTCGGCGATCTCGCCCGGCACCGGCAGCGCGGCGCCGAAGTCCAGCAGCACGATGCGTCCGGTCTGGGCGTCGTAGAGGTAGTTGCCGAAGTTCGGATCGGTCTGCGCCAGGCCGAAGTCGAACAGCTCCCGCAGCATCAGGCGCACCAGGAGGCTCGCGGCGCGGTCGCGCTCCTCGCGGCTGTAGCTGGACTCGGCGAGGTGATCGATGGACACGCCGTCGGCGAAGTCCATGGCCAGGATGCGGTCGGTGCTGAGGTCCTCATGCACCGCCGGCACGAAGAAATCGCCATCGTCGCCCACCAGCGCGCGGTAGCGCATCAGCGAGGCGGCCTCGGCCTTGTAGTCAGCCTCCTGGTGGAGCTGCACCCGGGCCTCCTCCAGCAGCGGGCCGATGTCCATGCCCTTGGGCACCATCCCTAAGTTGCGGGCGAAGAAACCCAGGTTGTCGATGTCGCTGTCGATGCTCTCGCGCACCCCCGGGAACTGGATCTTGAGCGCGAGCCGGCGGCCGTCTTTCGTCTCTGCCCGGTGCACCTGGCCGATGCTGGCGGCGGCCACGGGCTTGAACTCGAAGCGGCGGAAGGCCTTGTTCCAGTCCCGCCCCCACTCCTGCTCCAAGAGCCTGGTGAGCTGGCTCATGGGCATGGGCTCGGAGCGGTCGCGCAGCTCGGCCATGATCTCCGCCGCCTCCGGCGTGAACATGTCGGTGCCGTCCATGGACATGAGCTGTCCCATTTTCATCACAGCGCCGCGCATGCGCGCGAGCCGGTCCGTGAAGCGCCGGGTGGCCTCGGGGGAGAGCTGGATGCGCGCCACCTCGCCGCTGCGACGCGAGCGCGCCAGCTCCAGCATGCCGCGCACGCCGACACCGGCGGCGAGGTCTGTCGTGGCGCGGCCGATGTGCCAGAGGCGGCTCAGGCGGCGGCTCGGCACACTGCGACCGCTGCGGGCCTGTGGATCGATGGCTGCGGACATGGGTCAACTCCTGTCGAGGTGGGGCACCCCGGTTGCAAAGGCTTTGCCTGGAAATGCAGGCGTAAAGGCTGGACGGCAACCCTACTTGCCCGGCGGGCGGCGGGCATTGATGATCCACGCTTGCCCAGCCGGCCGGCCTCAGCGCCGGCCGGCTGCGATCTCCGTCCGACCTCTGCCCGGAGCGCCGCACATGACCAACCCGCCCGCAGCCGCCGAGGCGCACACCGCCGGGTCGGAGCCCGACAGCCACCGCGCGCGCAGGCGCTTCGGCCAGAACTTCCTGCATGACCCGGGCACCATCGGGCGCATCCTCGCCGCGGTGGCGCCCGCGCCGGGCCAGCATCTGGTGGAGATCGGCCCCGGCCGGGGGGCGCTGACGGCCGGGCTGCTGGAAGCCGCCGGCGCGCTGCATGTCATCGAGCTGGACCGGGACCTGGTGGGGCCGCTGGCAGAGCGCCTGGGCGGCCTGGGTCGGCTGCACGTGCACCAGGCGGATGCGCTGCGGTTCGAGCTGTGCGCCCTGCTGCCGCCCGCCGCGGCAGCCGCGGGCGAGCGCCTGCGTATCGTCGGCAACCTGCCCTACAACATCTCGACACCGCTGCTGTTCCGCTTTCTGGCGCAGGCGGACTGCATTGCCGACATGCATCTGATGCTCCAGAAGGAGGTGGTCGACCGGATGGCCGCAGACCCGGGCGGCAAAACCTACGGGCGCCTGTCGGTGATGGTGCAGAGCCGGTGCAGAGTGGAGCGGGTACTGACCGTGGGCCCGGGCGCCTTCACACCGGCGCCCAAGGTGAGCTCCGCCGTCGTGCGGCTGGTACCGCTGCGCCCGCCGCCGGTGGCCATCGCCGACCCCGAACTGCATGCACGCCTGGTGGCCGCCGCCTTCGCACAGCGCCGCAAGCGCCTCAGCAACAGCCTGCGGGAGATCGCCGATGCGGCCCTCATCGAAGCCTGCGGCCTGGACCCGGGCGCCCGGGCGGAGCAGCTCTCGGTGGCCGATTTCGCCCGACTGGCCAATGCGGCGGCGGGTCGCTCCAGCGCAACGGCTCAAGGTTGCATTCCCACGCCCAATCCCTGAGATTGTCCGGTTAATTCGCCGCTCCAGGGCCAGGCCGATGCCGGAGGGCAGTCGCCGCGACACCTGCCGCGGCAGTGCCCCGCATGCGGCGCTCGGCAATGCGATGCCCGGCCCTCCGGTGCCCGGCGCCGCGTGGCCCGAACCGGCGGCCCCCGCGACAGCCGCGGCTGGACACAGCAACCGATTCCGCACCCGCCATGAACGACAAGCCCGCTTACGATCGCACGGACGAGCACGACGAGGACATGGAGCCCGCAGACGAGACGCACGACAGCAGCCAGCTGGCCCGCGCCTCCGAGGTGCTGCCGGCACTGATCCCGCTGCTGCCGGTGGCGGCGCGGCCCTTCTTTCCGGGGCAGGCGGTGCCGCTGTTGATGGACGCCAAGCACTGGCGCAGCACTCTGATGCAGGTGGGCGAGAGCGAGCACAAGATCCTGGGCGTCGTGCTCACCAGCGCGGAGTCGTCGGAGGAATCGACCGCGGAGGAGTTCTATGCGGTGGGCACCGCCTGTCGCGTGCACCGGGTCGCCGAGGACGAGGGCAAGCTCCAGGTGCTGGTGGAGTGCCTGCAGCGCTTTCGCATCGAGCGCTTCGTGAACCGCAAGGCGCCCTTCACCGCCCGCGTGGACTACATGCCCGAGCCCCGGCACGAGCCCGAGAGCGAGGTGAAGGCCTACGCCATGGCAGTCATCAACACCATCAAGGAGCTGCTGCCGCTGAACCCGCTCTATGTCGAGGAGCTGAAGATGTTCCTCGACCGCTTCGGGCCTGATGACCCCTCGCACCTGGCGGACTTCGCCGCGAGCCTGACCACCTCCAGCAAGGAGCAGCTGCAGGAGGTCCTGGAGGCCGTGCCGCTGATGAAGCGCATGGAGAAGGTGCTGGTGCTGCTCAACAACGAGTTGGAGCTCGCCCGCGCGCAGCAGAAGATCCGCGCGACGGTCGAGGAGAAGATGCAGAAGCAGCAGCGCGAGTTCTTTCTGAAGGAGCAGCTCAAGGCCATCCAGAAGGAGCTCGGCATCGCCAAGGATGACCGCACCGCGGAAATAGATAAGTTCAAGGAGCGGCTCGACAAGCTCACACTCAGTGAGCAGGCGCAGAAGCGCGTTGACGAGGAGATGGAGAAGATGTCCGTGCTGGAGCCGGGCTCACCCGAATACTCCGTCACCCGCAACTACCTGGACTGGATCACACTGCTGCCCTGGGGCGTGGACAGCGCCGACAAGCTGGACCTGAAGCGCGCCCGGCGCATCCTGGACCGCGACCACTACGGCCTGGACGACGTCAAGGACCGCATCCTGGAGTTCCTGGCGGTGGGCATTCACAAGGGCGAGATCGCGGGCTCCATCATCCTGCTGGTGGGGCCGCCCGGCGTCGGTAAGACCTCCATCGGCCGCTCCATCGCCGACACCCTGGGGCGGCGGTTCTATCGATTCTCTGTCGGCGGCATTCGCGACGAGGCCGAGATCAAGGGCCACCGGCGCACCTACATCGGCGCCATGCCCGGTAAGTTCATCCAGGCGGTCAAGGACGCGGGCACCGAGAACCCCGTCATCATGCTGGACGAGATCGACAAGATCGGCGCCAGTTACCATGGCGACCCGGCCTCGGCCCTGCTGGAGGTGCTGGACCCCGAGCAGAACCGGGAGTTTCTGGATCACTACCTGGACCTGCGCTTCGACCTGTCCAAGGTGCTCTTTGTCTGCACCGCCAACCAGACGGATACCATCCCGGGGCCCCTGCTGGACCGCATGGAGGTGATTCAGCTCTCGGGCTATATCGCCGACGAGAAGCTCGCCATCGCCAAGAAGTACCTGCTGCCGCGGCAGATCGAGCGCGCCGGGCTCGACAAGGGCACGGTGAAGATCGGCACCAAGACCCTGCGCGCACTCATCGAAGGCTACGCCCGCGACGCCGGTGTGCGGCGCTTGGAGAAGCAGCTCGGCAAAATCGTGCGCAAATCCGCGGTGCGGCTGCTCGAGGGCGAGGCGACGCCGGTGACGGTCAGCGAAGACCAGCTCAAGGACTACCTCGGCAGCCCCGTCTTCCGCGACGAGCGCAAGCTGGGCGGTCCCGGGGTGGTGACGGGCCTTGCCTGGACCGCCATGGGCGGCGCGACGCTCTCCATCGAGGCCGTGCGTACCCACGAGTACGGCCGCGGCTTCAAGCTGACGGGCCAGCTCGGGGAGGTGATGAAGGAGTCCGCCGAAATCGCCTACGGCTACATCGTAAGCCACGCCGCGCAGTTCGGCGCCGACCCCAACTTCTTCGAAAAGGGCTTCATCCACCTGCACGTGCCCGCGGGCGCCACGCCCAAGGACGGCCCCTCCGCCGGTATCACCATGGCCTCGGCGCTGCTGTCACTGGCGCACAACAAGCCGGTGCGCCGCATCGCCATGACCGGCGAGCTGACGCTGACCGGCGAGGTCTTCCCCATCGGCGGCGTGCGCGAGAAGCTCATCGCTGCGCGGCGCGCCGGTATTAAGGAGATCATCCTCCCCGCGGACAACGAGGGCGAGTACGACGAGGTGCCGGAGCACATCAAGAAGGGCCTCAAGGTGCACTTCGTGAGCAGGTTCCAGGACGTGGAGGCGCTGCTGTTCGGCAAGAAGTGATCCCAGTTAGATATACCGTCCCCGAGACTATCTGCGCGGCAGACAGAAAAGCCGCCCTAAGGCGGCTCCTTCGTCGCGGCGCCAAGCGCTCACGCCGTTGACGGTGACCGTCGCTTACTTGACGGTCACCTCGCCGCTGATGACGTTGCGGAACTTGGCAACGACGCCGTCGCCGACCTTGAGCTCATCGAGCAGGGCCTGGTCTTGCACCGGGAAGACGCGGGTGGTCTCGGCGCCCTTGATGGTGACTGTACCAGCGGCCTTGTCGACGCCGACGATCTTGCCGTAGAGGGTCAGCTCGTCGGTGATGGTGCCCGCGGGCTTCTCGCCAGGCTCCGCTTCTACCTCCGTTTCGCCCTCGGCGCCCATGGCACCGGCATCGCGGCCGGTTTGAAGCTCGATGAGGGCGGTTGTGGTCTCGGTGATACTCACCATGTCGCCGATCTTGATCTCGTCCAGGCGCTTGACCTCCGGCGGCACGTGCAGCACTTCGTAGCTGCCATCCGCCGTCTTGAGGGTCATCAGGCGGGTGTCGGGGTTCACCACCATGACCTCGCCCTCGATCTTGGTCTCGATGGCCTCGGCGGCGACGGGCTGGGTTTGCAGGTCCGCCTGGGCATAGACAGGGGCGGCCAGAGGGGCTGCGAGCAGGGCGCTGACAGCGACGGCAATCAGGTTGGATTTGGGGGACATGGCGGATGCTCCTCGTGTGGTGTGAAGCCAGTTTTGGACAGCTCGAGCGACCGCTGCCACGGCTGCCGCCGAGCATCGGCCACCAGCAGGTTACCCGTCCCGCGAGGCGCGAACAACCAGCGGCCCGGCTTATATACCCGCCACAAACGGGTTTTCGGTTTGTCGAGGGAAGAACCTGCTGATGCCTTTCCTCTTCCTCGTGCCTCGCCCCTCGAAACTCGCCACCCTCCGCATCACAGGGCATCCTCGGGCACACATACCCAGCCTTCCATCAGGACCCGCGCGCTACGGCTCATGACCACCTTCTCGATGTGCCATGCGCCGGCTTGCTCGGTGGTCGTTGCGCCGACCTTCAAGGTGCCGGATGGATGACCGAAGATGACGGTGTCCCGCACCGCACCGCCCGCGGTGCGGCTCACCAGGGTGCCGGGAATGGCCGCGGCGCTGGCGATGGCAACGGCCGCAGTGCCCATCATGGCGTGATGGAGCTTACCCATAGAGAGGGCGCGGACGTTGAGGTCGATCTCGTCTGCGCTGATGGCTTTGCCGCTGGAGGCGGTATAGCCCTTAGGACCCGCGCAAATGGCCACCTTCGGGGTATGCTGACGGCTGGCGGCTTCTGCCAAGTCTTCGATCAAGCCCATACGCACGGCACCATGCGCGCGGATGACCTCGAAGCGTTCGAGTGCCCCGGGATCGTCGTTGATGGCCGCCTGCAGCTCGGTACCGTCATAGCCCAGGTCCTCGGCCCTGAGAAACACCGTTGGGATGCCGGCGTTGATCATGGTGGCCTCGAAGGTGCCGATGCCGGGAACTTCGAGTCTGTCTATGACATGCCCGGTCGGGAATACCGCCTCGCCTTCGTCGATGGGGTTGACGAACTCCACCGGCACCTCGGCAGCAGGAAAGGTCACGCCGTCCAGCTCGAAGTCGCCGGTCTCCTGCACACGCCCCTCGGTGATCGGCACGCGATTGAGGATGGTCTTGCCAATGTTCTGCTGCCAGACACGCACCGCGCAGACACCATTCTCGGGGATGCGCGCCGGGTCCACTAGGCCATTGCTGATGGCGAACGCGCCGACCGCGGCGCTCAAGTTGCCGCAGTTGCCGGACCAGTCAACAAAGGGCTCATTGATGGACACCTGACCGAACAGATAATCCACATCGTGGTCCGGCCGCGCACTCTTCGACAGGATCACGGTCTTGGAGGTGCTGGACGTGGCCCCGCCCATGCCATCTGTGTGCTTGCCGTAGGGGTCCGGGCTACCGATCACGCGAAGCAGCAGCCTGTCGCGGGCCTCGCCCGGCACCTGCGCCGCCTCGGGCAGGTCCGTCAGCTTGAAGAAGACGCCTTTGCTGGTGCCACCGCGCATATAAGTCGCAGGGATTCTGATCTGCGGAGCATGAGGCACATTAGAAAAGGGGTCAGAGCCCTTATTCATGTCTTTTCCTCCGTCTCCTGACACCGCAGAGAGACTGGGCAAGCATTCCATGGACGGGTTAGCACGGCGTAACCCAAGGCCGAACTCGCGTAACCCGTTGATTGTCTGTCTACGCTATCGCTGACCCGGCCTACGGCTCACCATGACTGTCGGGGTTACGGCAACACTTGCCCGGTCTCAGAGCAGTGTCGTGAGTGCGTCAACGACCGCGTTGATGGTCAAGCGGTCGCGAGAAAGTCCTGGGCAAAGCGCTGCAAAACTCCACCGGCCTCGTAGACCCGCACCTCCTCGGCGGTGTCCAGCCGGCAGGTGACCGGGATCTCCACCTGCTCGCCGTTCGCGCGGCGCATCACCAGCGTCAGGTCCGCCCCTGGTGCCGGATCGCCGACGACATCGAAGGTCTCGGTGCCGTCGATTTGGTGAGTGTGCCGGGTCTCGGGGGATTTGAACTGCAACGGCAGCACCCCCATGCCCACGAGGTTGGTGCGGTGGATGCGCTCGAAGCCCTCCGCGACGATGGCCTCCACACCCGCCAGCCGCACGCCCTTGGCGGCCCAGTCACGGGATGAGCCCTGGCCGTAGTCTTTCCCCGCGATGATGCAGAGCGGCTGGCCGCGCTGCATGTAGGTCTCGATGGCCTCCCACATGCGCATCTGCTCGCCGTCCGGCTCCACACGGGCCAGCGAGCCCTGGATCACGTCGCCCCGCTCGTCCCGACACATCTCGTTGAAGAGCTTGGGATTGGCCAGGGTGGCGCGCTGGGCGGTGAGGTGGTCGCCGCGGTGGGTGGCGTAGGAGTTGAAGTCCTCTTCGGCCAAGCCCATCCGCGCCAGGTACTCGCCGGCGGCGCTGGTGGGGAGGATGGCATTGGACGGCGACAAATGATCCGTGGTGATGTTGTCGCCGAGCACCGCCAGCGGACGCATACCCTCGAGCCCCGGCTTATGGCCCAATACGCCCTCCCAGTACGGCGGGCGGCGTATGTAGGTGCTCTTCTCTCGCCAGGCATAGAGCGGGCTTTCGGCGTGCTCCCGCGCGCTGGACGTGAACATGGGCGTGTAGACCTGCTGGAACTGCTCCGGCGTCACATACTGCTCGACGATGGCGTCGATTTCCGCATCCGACGGCCAGAGGTCCTCGAGCGTGATCGCGTTGCCCGCGGCATCGGTGCCGAGCGCGTCGCGTTCGATGTCGAAGCGCATCGTGCCGGCGATGGCATAGGCCACCACCAGCGGCGGCGAGGCCAGGAAGGCCTGCTTGGCGTAGGGGTGGATGCGCCCATCGAAGTTGCGATTGCCGGAGAGCACAGCGGTGGCATAGAGATCCCGATCGATGATCTCCTGCTGAATCTTGGGCTCCAGCGCCCCGCTCATGCCGTTGCAGGTGGTGCAGGCGAAGCCGACGATGCCAAAGCCCAGCTGTTCCAGCTCCGGCAGCAGACCAGCGGCCTCCAAATACAACTTCGCGACCCGGGAGCCCGGCGCAAAAGAGGTCTTGACCCAAGGCTTGCGGGCGAGGCCCAGCGCATTGGCCTTGCGCGCCAAGAGACCAGCCGCCACCACGTTGCGGGGGTTGGACGTGTTGGTGCAAGAGGTGATGGCGGCGATGATGACGGCGCCGTCAGGCAGGCTGCCCGCCGCCTCCTCGGCCTTGGCCTGGTCCAGATGCACCGCGATGCCCCGCTCGGCGAGCGCCGTCGTGGGCAGTCGACGGTGGGGGTTGGACGGGCCGGCCATGGTCCGGCCGACGCTGCTGAGATCGAATTCCAGCACCCGCTCATACTCGGCGCCAGCCAAGTCGTCGGCCCAGAGCCCGGTGGTCTTCGCGTACTGCTCCACCAGCGCCACCTGCGCCGGTTCGCGACCGGTGAGCTTGAGATACGCGATGGTCTGCTCGTCAATGTGGAACAGGCCGGCGGACGCACCGTACTCGGGCGTCATATTGGAGATCGTCGCCCGGTCGCCGATGGTGAGCGAGCGGGCGCCATCGCCGAAGAATTCGAGCCAAGTCGAGACCACTTTGGCAGTGCGGAGAAACTCCGTCAGCGCCAGCACGATGTCCGTCGCGGTGATGCCCGGCTGACGCTCGCCGGTCAGCCGAACCCCGACGATCTCGGGTAACCGCATCATCGTCGGGCGGCCGAGCATGACGGTCTCCGCCTCCAGGCCGCCGACGCCGATGGCGATGACGCCGAGACAGTCCACGTGCGGCGTGTGGGAGTCTGTGCCGACGCAGGTGTCCGGGAAGGCCACTGCGTCTCGCACCTGAACCACCGGCGACATCTTCTCCAGATTGATCTGGTGCATGATGCCGTTGCCCGCCGGGATCACGTCCAGGTTGTCGAAAGCGGTTTTGCACCAGTCGATGAAGTGGAAGCGGTCGGCATTGCGGCGATCCTCGATGGCGCGGTTCTTCTCGACTGCATCCGGATCGAAGCCCGGCGCCTCCACGGCGAGGGAGTGGTCGACGATGAGCTGCGTCTGCACCACGGGGTTGACCTTGCCCGGATCACCTCCCCGCTCGGCGATGGCATCGCGCAGGCCGGCGAGATCCACCAGCGCGGTCTGGCCCAGGATGTCATGGCAGACCACGCGCGCTGGATACCAAGGAAAATCCAGCTCGCGCTTGCCCTCGATGATCTGCTTCAGCGCACCGGTCAAGGCCTCGGTATCGCAGCGGCGCACCAGCTGCTCGGCGAGCACGCGCGCCGTGTAGGGCAGCCTCGCATAGGCGCCCGGGCTATACGCCTCGACTGCCTCACGGGCGTCGAAATAGTCCAGGTCCGTGCCCGGCAAGGATTTGCGATATTGGCTTTGTCTCATGCGGCGCTGTGCTTCGGAGCCTCAGCGATCTTGGATGGGCACCCACGTGCGGTTCTCTGGACCGACATAGTTGGCGCTCGGCCGGATGATCTTGCGATCGTGACGCTGCTCGATGACGTGCGCCACCCAGCCGGTGGTTCGCGAGATCACAAAGATCGGCGTGAACAGCGGCGTCGGCACGCCCATTTGGTGATAGGACACCGCAGAGAACCAGTCCAGGTTCGGGAACATTTTCTTGAGGTCCCACATGACGGCCTCCA
>NZ_JAIFKJ010000012.1 GCF_019695415.1 Thiohalocapsa sp. | reverse complement strand
ACGTGGTGCTGGTCGCCCGGAACGAACAGACGCTCAACGAGGTTCGCGAGGCGATCGAGACCTCCGGCGGCACCGCGACGGTCGCCCCCTGCAACGTCGCCGACGGCCAGGCCCTGGGCCAGCTCGTCACGGACACGGCCGAGCAGTTCGGTCGGCTCGACATTCTCGTGAACAACGCGGGCATCACGCGGGACACGCTGCTGATGCGGATGAGCGACGAGCAGTTCGACGAGGTGATCAACGTCAACCTGCGTTCGGCGTTCGTGGCCTGCCGGGCGGCGGCGAAGCCGATGATGAAGGGCCGCTGGGGCCGCATCATCAACCTCTCGTCGGTGGCGGGTCTGGTGGGCAACGCGGGGCAGGGCAACTACGCCGCGTCGAAGGCGGGTCTGCTGGGGCTGACCAAGACCCTGGCCAAGGAACTGGCGGGCAAGAACGTCACGGCCAACGTCGTGGCCCCGGGGTTCATCGAGACGGACATGACCGCCGACCTGCCGGAGGTGGTCAAGGACTCGGTCAAGACCCTCACGCCGATGAAGCGGATGGGCCAGGCCGACGAAGTGGCCGCGGCGGTGGCGTTTCTGGCCTCCGAACGGGCCAGCTACGTCACCGGGCAGGTGCTGGCGGTCGATGGCGGGATGACGATGGGCTAAACTCTACGACGCGAATGGGTAACGGGCGGCGCTGCCTCAGGTTGGCAGCGAAACCGAACCCCGATATATTGCCCCCCGCTGCCCGACGGCGGGGAGATGAGCAGGCAACGACTAGCTCAGGAGACACACATGGATCAGCAGGAAATCGAACAGAAGGTCATCGACATCGTCGCCGAGCAGATGGGCGTGGACAAGGGCGAAATCAATCGCGACACCCACTTCATCAACGACCTCAACGCCGACAGCCTCGACACCGTCGAACTGGTCATGGAGTTCGAGGACGAGTTTGAAACCTCGATTCCCGATGAGGAAGCCGAGAAGATTCAGACGGTCGGCCAGGCGATCGACTACATCAACGCCCACATGGAAAAGTCCGGCGGGTGACGCGCTCAGCCCGGCCGCCCGTGCTCACCGCCTCCGTCGCGCCGGTTGTGGCGTGCCCCTGTCAGGTTGATCTGTACCTATGAATCGCATGAACCGACGCCGCGTGGTCATCACCGGGCTCGGCTGGGCGACCAGCCTGGGCAC
This sequence comes from Thiohalocapsa sp., assembly GCF_019695415.1. Classification (GTDB taxonomy): domain Bacteria; phylum Pseudomonadota; class Gammaproteobacteria; order Chromatiales; family Chromatiaceae; genus Thiohalocapsa. Next base: position 348 of record NZ_JAIFKJ010000012.1, on the reverse strand, counting down.
CGATGTGCAGCAGGTCTGGGGCAAGCTGCTGGCCGGCGCCAGCGGCATCCATCCCATCCAGCGATGGGACAGCTCGGAGCATAACTCGAAGATCGCCGGCGAGATCAGCGCCTGGCAGGGCGGCCCGCACCTCGCGGCCAGCGACTGCAAGCGGCTGGACCGCTTCGCCCAGTTCGCCCTGTCCAGCGCCATCGACGCCGTCGCCGACTCGGGCCTCGACGTGGCCGGCCAGGATCCCTATCGCTGCGGCGTGATCATCGGCTCGGGCATCGGCGGGATGGAGTCCTTCGAACAAGGCCACAAGAAAGTGCTCGAAAAGGGCCCCCGCCGGGCCAGCCCGCTGCTGAT
>NZ_JAIFKJ010000458.1 GCF_019695415.1 Thiohalocapsa sp. | reverse complement strand
GGAGACTCGCTTGTGGCTGCCCGCCCCCTACCACGCGGATCCCCTCGACGGCAGCCACAGCGATCACTACCCCCACGATCGTACGGAAGCCAGCACCGCGCTCTATGCGACCAACTCCCTGGAGGCGCAACTCGTCCTGCGCTTGTCCTACGGGCAGTATGAGCCGATCGAGTCCTATGGCGAGCGGACCCACCTGACCCTGTATCGCGGCATCAACAGCCTCGACGGCCACGAAGTCCTGGAGAGGCTCGACGGCCGCCACGCCCGCGTGCTGTTGAACAACCTCAGCAGCTTCACCAGCGATCGTGAGCGCGCCTGTGAGTTCGGCGACTACATCCTCGAGGTGGCCGTCCCGCTGCCTAAGATCTTCTTCTACAACCGCCTGCTCCCCGGCATGCTCAAGGGCGAGGACGAGTACGTCGTCCTCGGCGGCGTCTACGAGGTCCAGCTGAGTACGCTCTAAGGAGCGTCCGAGGCTTGGCCGTTCCGGCTAATGGACAGGCACGGAGATCGGGCAAGCGTCTGGCCGTAGATCCTATGAAGGCCCGCAGTCGGTTACCCTCAGGGGTGCAAACCAACCTGATGGGAGGAACCGAAGATGACTGCGAGCCTTCAAGCGAACGATACCCAAGCGGGAGCGGTGCTGTACATGGCCTTCGAGCTGAGCGACAAGAAGTGGCGTTTAGCCTTTGGCGACGGAGGGCGCCAGCGCCAGGTGGTGATTGCGGCTGGGGCGTTGGACGAGCTGCGCGAGCAGATCGAGGCGGTCAAGTCGAAGTGGGATCTGGGATCGCAGGTGCGGGTGGTGAGCTGTTATGAGGCTGGGCGCGACGGCTTCTGGCTGCACCGTCAGTTGCAGGCGTGGGGGTTGGACAACCACGTCGTCGATGCCGCCAGCATCGAAGTCTCGCGGCGGGCGCGGCGGGCGAAGACCGACCGGCTCGATGCGCAGGCGTTGCTGGAGAAGCTCATTCGTTACGCGCACGGGGAGCGGCGTGTGTGGCGCGTGGTGCGGGTGCCCGAGGCGCAGTGGGAAGACCTGCGCCAACTGCATCGCGAGCGCGGGCAGCTGAAGAAGGAATGCACCGCCGCGCGCAATCGCATCACCAGCAAGCTGGTCGCGCACGGTTTGCGCCTGGTGCCGGGCAAAGACTTCCTCGAGCGCCTGGAGGGGCTGCGGCTGTTCGACGGCACGGCGCTGCCCGAGCACCTCAAGGCCGGCTTGCGGCGCGAGTACGAGCGCCTGCAGCTGACGCAGACGCAGCTGCGCGGCGTCGAGCGCGAGATGCGCGCGCTGATCGAGGGCGCGGCCGGGTTGGAGCAGGTACGCGCGCTGATGCTGCTGCCCGGCATCGGCTGGGTTGGCGCTTGGACCCTGGTGCTGGAGATTTTCGGCTGGCGCGAGATCCGCAACCGTCGCGAGCTGGCGGCGCTGGTGGGCCTCGTGCCGGTGCCCTACAACAGCGGTGACATGGTCCGTGAGCAGGGCATCAGCAAAGCCGGCAACCGGCGCGTGCGTGCGCTGCTGATTCAGCTCGCCTGGCTATGGCTGCGCTACCAACCGCAGAGCAAACACAGCCGCTGGTTCCAGGAGCGCTTCGGCGGCGGCAGCAAACGCCAGCGGCGCATCGGCATTGTCGCCCTGGCGCGGCGCCTGGTCATCGACCTGTGGCGCTTTAGCGCGAGCGGCGTCGTTCCCGAGGGCACCCGTCTGAAGGTCGCCTGAGGCCGATCGCGCCAGCCTGACAAGCGTGCAGTGTCAGTGCGTTCGTGTAGTGTCCAGCGTATGAGCGCGCCCGTAGCCCGACCGGGTCGATAACGGGACCGATTTCGTAGATGGGGCGCGTTCTTCACTGGTGTCGTCGGCGCCGAACGGCGCATGCGAGATTGGGTGACCGGCCCTGCGCCGGCACGGATAGAAGGTGGTCGAGGCACGACATGGGCTCGACTGCGAACGACGCCAGCCGCTGCATTCGCACGGCCTACGACACGCCGAGGGGCAAAGGAGTCGGTGTTATCCACCCTTTTGCCCACAGGCTTCGTGCAATAGAGGGGCACTTCGCCCGTGGACAAAAGCGTGGATAACACCGACAGATGATTTAGATTTTCAGAGACGACGCCCCGGGGTTGACAGCCGGGACCTCATAGAAGGTCGGGCTGAGGCACGAAGCCCGACGCTGGGCCGATTGTCGGGCCTCCTGATGTCGGCGCCGACCTACGAGAGACACGCCCGAGGGCGGCGGCAAGCGAGAGTTGCGAAGCACCCCCTCAGAGACCGACCCCAGCACAGCGAGGAGGCACCATTGCGCACGGTCACCGAATTTCCGAACGCGGTGCGCGACATCGAGCACACCTGGATCGAGATGGCGGACGGCACCCGCCTGGCCGCCCGGATCTGGCTGCCCGAGGACGCGATGCGCCATCCAGTTCCGGCGATCTTCGAGTACATCCCCTACCGCAAGCGCGACTCCATCCGCCTGCGCGACGAGACCATGCACCCCTACTTCGCCGGCCACGGCTATGCGGCCGTGCGCGTGGACCTGCGCGGCAGCGGCGACTCCGAGGGGGTGCTGCGGGACGAGTACCTTGAGCAGGAGCTCGACGACGGCGTCGAGGTGATCCGGTGGCTCGCAGCACAGGACTGGTGCGACGGCAGCGTCGGCATGATCGGCATCTCCTGGGGCGGCTTCAACGGCCTGCAGATCGCGGCGATGCGGCCGCCCGCCCTGCATGCGATCGTCACCGTGTGCTCCAGCGACGACCGGTACGCCGACGACGTCCACCACATGGGCGGCTGCCTGTTGGGCGACAACCTCTCCTGGGCCTCGGTGATGTTCGCCTACAACGCGCTGCCGCCCGACCCGGCGGTGGTGGGCGAGCGCTGGCGCGAGATGTGGCGGGCGCGGCTCGACGGCAGCGGGCTCTGGCTGGAGAAGTGGCTGCGGCACCAGCGCCGCGACGCCTACTGGCGCCACGGCTCGATCTGCGAGGACTACGGCGCGGTTGGCTGCCCGGTGATGGCGGTAAGCGGTTGGGCGGACGGCTATTCCAACGCGGTCTTTCGGCTGTTGGCGAACCTCGACGTGCCGCGCCGTGGCCTGGTCGGCCCCTGGGGGCACAAATACCCCCATCTGGGCGTGCCCGGCCCGGCGATCGGCTTTCTGCAGGAATGTGTCCGCTGGTGGGACCGCTGGCTCAAGGACGTCCCCAACGGCGTCGAGGACGAGCCGGCGCTGTGCGCCTGGATGCAGGCGAGCGCGCCGCCGACCGCGCGCTACGCCCACCGCCCCGGCCGCTGGGTCGCCGAGCCGAGCTGGCCCTCGCCGCGGGTGCGCGAGCAGGCCTTCGCCCTGGCGCCGGGCCGATTGTTGCCCGAGGGCGAAGGGCCGGACGAGGTGGTGACGGTCCAGTCGCCGCTCACCGTCGGGCTGTTCGCCGGCAAGTGGTGCTCCTACGCCGCCGGGCCCGACCTCGCCCACGACCAGCGCCAAGAGGACGGCGGCGCGCTCGTCTTCGACGGCGAGCCGCTGGCGGCGGATCTGGAGATACTCGGCGCGCCCGTCCTGGAGCTCGACGTCGCCGCCGACCGGCCGAGCGAGCTGATCGACGTACGGCCCTCCGACCGCGGCCCGGCACGCCAGGCGCAGCGGGTGACCTACGGCCTCTTGAACCTCACCCACCGGGCGAGCCCGCGCTTTCCCGAACCGCTGGAGCCGGGGCGGTTCTACCGGGTCGAGGTCAAGCTTAACGACATCGCCCAGGGCTTTCCGGCGGGGCACCGCCTCAGGCTGGCACTGTCCTCCTCCTATTGGCCGCTGGCCTGGCCGCCGCCGGCACCGACGCGGCTCTCGGTGCGCACCAAGGGGGCCCGCCTGCGCCTGCCGGTACGCCCGGCGACGTCGGACGACGCGGCAAGCGCGCCGTTCGGCCCGCCCGAGGGTGCCACCCCGGAGCGCCGGGTGCCGCTCACGCCCGGGCACCACAATTGGCTGGTCCACCGCGACCTCGCCGCTGACGCCTCGACGCTCGAGGTGGTCAACGACCACGGCACCTTCCGCATCCCCGAGATCGACCTCGTCGTCGAGCACGACACCCGCGAGTGGTACCGCTCGGTCGGCGACGACTTCACCTCCGCCTGCGGCGAGACCCGCACGACCCGCAACCTCACCCGCGGCGACTGGGCGATCCGCACCACCACCCGCACGCTGTTGACCTCGACCGCCACCGACTTCCGCGTGCGCGCCGAGCTCGACGCCTGGGAAGGCGAAACCCGCGTCCACGCCCAGAGCTGGGACGAGCGCATCCCCCGCGACCACGTCTGAGGCGGCCCATTGCCGCCGTCTGGCAGCTCAGCGCGCGACGGCGGCGTGGTGGCGGAAGCGCTCGCCGCGTTCCTCGAAGTCGCGGAACTGGCCGAAGGAGGGCGCCGCGGGCCATAGCAGCCCCCCCCCGCCCGGCGGGGCCCGGCGGTTCCTTTACCCACTCTGACCCCTCCGCCCACCGCA
>NZ_JAIFKJ010000248.1 GCF_019695415.1 Thiohalocapsa sp. | reverse complement strand
GAGAGCCTGGTCAACGTCCACTTCTGGACCGCAACCATCGGTACGGTGATCTACGTGGTTGCCATGTGGGTTGCCGGCATTATGCAGGGCCTCATGTGGCGCGCCTATGACGAATACGGCACGCTGGCCTACACCTTCGTCGAGTCCGTGGCCGCCATGCATCCGTACTACGCCATGCGCGCCGTGGGCGGCGGCATCTTCCTGCTCGGGGCAGTGATCATGCTGTTCAACATCCTGATGACGGTGCGCAAAGCCTCGACGCAGGGCAGCCTGCGCGATGCCCGCGGCACCCTGACGCCGGCTGCGGCCTGAGCGCACAGGGCCTAGAGACGAACCTGGAGTACTGTAATGTCCGATAGCAACACGCCTCCAAAGGGGCTTCAGGAGCGCATGGAGCGCAACATCTGGGGCCTGCTCATCGTGCTGGCCATCGTGCTGTCCATCGGCGGTATCGTCGAGATCGTACCGCTCTTCTATCTGAAGAGCACCGAAGAGGCTAACCGCTTTCCGGAGATCGTCTGGAATAAGGAGAACCCGGGCTCTGAGCCCATCGTGACCGTGAGCGCGGACGGCAAAGAACAGTGGAATTGGGAGCCCGGCGATGGCGTGCGGCCCTACACCGCGCTGGAGCTCGCCGGCCGCGACATCTATCAGCGCGAGGGGTGCTATCTCTGCCACTCGCAAATGGTGCGACCCTTCCGCGACGAGCGCGAGCGCTACGGGCATTATTCGCTGGCGTCGGAGTCGATGTTCGACCACCCCTTCCAATGGGGCTCCAAGCGCACCGGACCGGACATGGCGCGCGTCGGCGGGAAATACTCGGACGAGTGGCATCGCCAGCATCTAGTAGAACCGAGATCCGTGGTGCCCGAGTCCATTATGCCCGCCTACCCATGGCTGCAGGAGCGCATGGTGAAAGGCAAGCGGATGCAGCGGCATATGAAGGGTCTTCGCGCTATCGGCGTGCCCTACAACGACGCCGATATCGAGAACGCGCCCGCCCTCGTCGAAGGCAAGACCGAGATGGACGCGATGATCGCTTACCTGCAGGTCCTCGGCACCATGGCGAAGCTGGAACCCGGCGTCGACTACCGTCAATAAGATGTCGGGTTACTTTGCAACCGACTGGGGTGCGATGACGGCGACCGACTGGGTCGGCCTGATCCTGACCGTCGTTATCTTCATCCTAATGGCGGTCGCCTACTTCCAGGTGTTTCGGCCTAAGAATCGCGACAAGCTCGAATCCAGAAAGCACATCCCCTTCGACGAAGATATCGAAGACCTCGGAGACAACGATGGCGGAAAATAACCCTTTTCCCGGTGAGAACAACACCGGGCACTTCTGGGACGACAATCTGCGGGAGCTGAAGAACCCGCCACCGCGTTGGTGGATGATCGCTTTCTGGGCGTCCGTCGCCTGGTGGGTGCTCTACGCCATCCTCTACCCCATGTGGCCGGCGTTGCCGGGTCAAGCCGAGGAGGGCAAGGATTTCACGCCCGGCATTCTGGGCTGGACGTCCATCAAGGAATACAAGCAGGGCGTTGAGCAAGTGGAAGCCGTACGTGCCCAGTACGACGAGCAGATTGCGGAGATGACGCCGGAGCAGATCATCGAGGATGCGGGCCTGCTGCAATACACCCTGGCCTCTTCGAAAGTTCTGTTCGGCGATTATTGCGCGGGCTGCCACGGCAGCGGCGGGCAGGGCAATCCGGGCTATCCGGTGCTGGCCGACGACGATTGGCTTTATGGCGGCTCGCTCAGCAAGATCAGCGAGACCATCACTAACGGCCGCAAGGGCGCGATGACCGCACACGCCAATATCCTGACCGAGGCCGAGGTAGACCAGCTCGCCAAATTCACCGTGGAGCTCTCCGAAGGCGGGGAGGGCAGCGAAGCCGGCTGGGCGCTCTACAACGAAAAGGGCTGCGTGGCCTGCCACGGGGCTAAGGCTAACGGGGTCTTGGCAGAGCTGCCCACCGGCGAGATCGTGACAGTCGGTGCCGCCAACCTCACGGACAGCATTTGGCGCTTCAAGCCTGGTGGCTATGAGAGTGCCAAGCACACCATTCTCTATGGCGTGAACCAGCCCGGCGTTGAGCAAACGCGGGACGCTGTGATGCCGGCCTTCTCCGATGTCGGTCAGCTCGAGGGCAAGCTCACGCCGCAGCAGATCAAGATGCTTTCAGTGTACGTCCACCAGCTCGGTGGCGGGCAATAACAACCGTCCGGACCGCCGCCGGATACTGGTCGCGGCGGTCGTCGGTCTTCACACGGGGAGTCGAGGAGGGGAGCATGCACTTCGACGCGGTTTTCTGGGGCTCGATCCTCAGCGTCATCATCGCTATCGTCATTTTCGTGTATCTGGGCTTCAAGGTCGTAAAGCTGATGAACGAGGACGCGGAGCGGCACAAAGGCGGCGGCGAGCAGTCATAGCGATAAGATCCGGGGAGGAGAGGCGGAGCGGGGGATCGGTGTGATCCCCTTTTTTTTGGTCGAGTACTTCCGCGGCCGATGTCGGCGGGTGTCCGCCTTCGAGTACCCATAGGGTGCGAGCGATAGATCGGCTGGCAAGGTAAAGGCCGGCGTCTGATACATGGTGGACCCGATGTCTGAGAATACTTCCGGTGGCGCACATTCCGCGGCGATGGATGAGATCTACGCCGAAGCGGAGCAATGGCACGTCAATACCGGCAACGAGACCATCCACGCCAAGCGCATCCCCGGGCGTTGGCGTACGATCAAGTGGCTGGCGGCCTCAGTCTGGCTGATTTTCTTCCTCGGTCCCTACATGCGCTGGGACGGCCGGCAAGCGGTGTTGTTCGACATACCGAACCGGCAGTATCACCTCTTCGGTGTGACGGTCCTGCCCCAGGATTTCTGGATGCTGTCGCTGCTGCTGCTTTTCTTCGCGATTCTGCTGGCGGTGGCCACGGCGCTTGCGGGCCGCGTCTACTGCGGTTACTTCTGCTTCCAAACGGTCTGGACGGATGTCTTCACGCTGATCGAAGAGAAACTGGAGGGCAATCCCGCGCAACGGCGCAAGCTGGCCTCAGCACCGCTCACGGGGCGCAAGCTCCGCATCAAGGCCATCAAGCACCTGTTGTGGATGCTGATCGGCTTCGCCACCGGGTTCAGCTTCGTGGCTTGGTTCTATGGCGCCGAGAAGCTCTGGCAGGATTTCTTCGTCGGTAATGCCAACGCCGCGGTTTACGCATCCGTCGCGCTCTTCACCGTCGGCACTTACGTGCTTGCGGGCTGGCTGCGCGAGCAGGTCTGCTTCTGGTTGTGTCCCTACGCCCGCATCCAGGGCGTGATGCTCGATCGCACCACTGTGGTGCCCGCCTACGACGAGCGTCGCGGCGAGCCCCGGGGGCGCATGAAAAAGGGCGAGACGGAGGCGAGCCGGTCGACGGGTGACTGCGTCGACTGCAATCAGTGCGTCGCCGTCTGCCCCACCGGCGTCGATATTCGCAACGGTCAGCAGGAGGGCTGCATCACCTGTGGGCTGTGTATCGACGCCTGCAACGCCGTTATGGATAAGGTCGGCCGGCCGCGGGGCCTCATCCGGTACGCCTCCCTCGACGAGCTGGAAGGTAAGTCGGCGCCCGCGATGGTCGCCAGACCCCGGGTGTGGGTCTACACTGCCATCCTGGTGCTGGCACTGTCCGGTATCATTTATGGCTTGTCCTCGCTTTCCGCCATCGAGCTCAAGGTGCTGCACGAGCGCGCGCCGCTGTTCGTGCAGCTGAGCGACGGCTCCATCCAAAACAAGTACACGCTCAAGGTTCTGAACAAGACCAACGAGGATCTCATGGTCTCGATCTCAGTCGAGGCGGACGTGCCCGTCACCGTTAGCGGTACCGAGGAGCCGATCGCCGCCAAGCAAGGGGAAGTGAATCCGGGCATCGTCTTCGTCAAGATCGAGCGAGAGCACCTCGGTGCGGAGCGTCTGCCGCTTACCTTCGTCGCTTCCGCGGCGCTGCCCAACGGCACCGAGATCCAGGCTTCCCGCGAGAGTGCCTTCTTCGGCCCCAGACCCTGATCGAGAGCGCCTATGCAACATACGACCATGACAGCCGCCAGCGGTCCGCGCATCGAGAGTGATGACGCGCCGTCTCGGCCCGCACGCCGCTGGACCTGGAAGAACCCTTGGGTGATCGGCTGGATTGCTGGGGTCGTGGTGGTGCTCGGCGTCAATATCACCATGGTGACCTTGGCTATCGCCACGAATCCGGGGCTCATCCGCGACGATTACTACGAGCGCGGGCGGGATGTGGAGCGCACCATTCAGACCCGGCTCGCCGAGGGGCCGCAATGGACCATCCAGATCGACACGCCGGCGGATATCCGAGCGGAAGCCGAGGCGCGGGTGCGGTTTGCGGCCGTGGACAGGGTCGGGCAGCCCGTGGAACCCGATGCGGTTACCTACTTCGCTTACCGACCGTCGGATGCCGGTCGCGACTTCTCGCTGCCGATGGCAGCTGTCGGCCCGGGTCTCTACGAGGCCGCGGTGAGCTTCCCGCTAGGCGGTATCTGGGACACAGTCGTTGCTGTGCGCCAGGGTGAGGACGAGCACATCTTCGCCGAGCGCATCAGCGTGGGGCAGCCCTGAGCTGCCGCTTTGCCTCGAGGTGCTGCTGAGGCTGCCCGCTCTGTCCGGCGGCTGTGATCCAGCCATGACCGAACGTCCCTGCATGCCCAAGACCTACCGGTGAGCGCATTAGAGGACAGCGCGCGTCTCGCCGATGTGGAGCGCGCGGCGGACACGAGCCATGCCTTCCCCCAGCCGTGTTACCACTGCGGTCTGCCGGCTGAGGCCAACATCAGCGCGGAGGTGGCCGGTGCTCGGCGGGCGTTCTGTTGCGAGGGATGTCGCGCGGTCTGTCAGGCCATCCATGCCGCCGGACTACAGGGCTTCTACCGGCGCACGCCGGAGGGGCAGCCGCTCGGGCCGCCGCCGGCGCCGCCGAAAGATCTCAAGGTCTATGATCTCGAAGAGATTCAGCAGGAGGTCGGACCGGGCGCGGCCGAGCGCGGTGAGGGGAACCGGCGGGGGGAAGGGGACAATGGGGCGGCCGGGGCCTGGCGGAGCGAGCGGGGGCGCGCGGGGGTGGACGGCGTGCAGGAGGCGCGCGTGAACCTCACCGGACGGCGGCTGCGGCTCAAGTGGGACAGTGGCCGGGTCCGGCTCTCGGCGCTGCTGAAGCGGCTCTCGGACCTCGGCTATGCGGCTGTGCCCTTCGATCCGCAGGCGGCCGAGGGCAGCATCCAGCGGGAGAATCGCCGGCTGCTGTACCGCATGGCCTTTGCCGCCTTTGCGGCGATGAATCTGATGTGGATCTCCATCGCTCTGTATGCGGGTGCAGACGAGGGCGAGTTCCGCACGCTGTTCCATTGGATCGGCTTTTTGATCGCGACGCCGACCCTGGCCTACTCGGGCTGGCCTTTCTATGCCGGTGCCTGGCGTGGTCTGCGCCAGCTGCGCCTCGGCATGGACCTGCCCATCGCCATTGGCGCCTCCATCACCTATCTGTATTCCTTGTATGTCACCGTCACCGGCAGCGGTCATGTGTACTGGGATACGGTGGTGAACTTTCTGTTCGTGATCCTGGTGGGGCGCTATCTGGAGGCCATCTCCAAGCGCCAGGCGGTGTCTGCCACGCAGCGACTGCTGGATCTCCAGCCGCGTGTGGCGACCCTGCTCAACGACGGCGAGGAGTCCATCGTCCCCATCCGCGCGGTGCGGCCGGGCGCTGTCATGCTCGTGCGCCCCGGCGAGACCATACCCGCCGACGGTACGGTGCTGCGCGGGCGCTCGCGTGTCGATGAGTCCATGCTCACCGGCGAGTCCACACCCGTGGCCCGGGCGGCGGGTGACAGCGTCTCCGCAGGTACGCTGAACGGCACCGGCAGCCTGCAGGTGCGGGTGTGTGCTGTGCTGCGGGACAGTGCGCTCGGGCGCATTGTGGAGCTGGTGGAGTCCGCGCAGGCCAGCAAGGCCCCCATTCAATGCACCGCGGACCGCATCGTGCCTTGGTTCGTGGCGGTAACGCTGGCGCTGGCGGCGGCGACCTTCGGCCTGTGGGTGCGGCAGGATGCCGAAACGGCGTTGATGGCCGCAACCTCTGTGCTCATCATTACCTGCCCCTGCGCCTTCGGGCTCGCCACGCCCATGGCCATTGCGGTGGCCTCGGGCACCGGCGCCCGCAACGGCATCCTGGTGAAGAATGGCGCCGTCTTCGAGACCTTATCTTCCATCGATCACTTCGTTTTCGACAAGACGGGTACCGTCACCGAGGGTCGCCCCCGGGTCACCGCGGTGCAGGACGTGGATGGCGTCTGGCCGTTGTCTGATCCATCGGCTTGGAGTGGCCGTCGCCGTGAGCTGCTGGCACACGCGGCGGCGCTGGAGCGGCACTCAGAGCACCCGGTGGCCAGGGCGATCGTGGACTTTGCCGGCGCCGGTGGCATTGCCTACAAGGGGCTCGCGGTGGAGGATTTCGCGGCCGAGCCCGGCTTCGGGGTGAGCGGTAAGGTCGAAGGGCGGGGCGTTGTCATCGGCACAGCTGATTGGCTTGGCCGGCACGGCATAGACGTCGCGGCCAGCACCGCGCCGCGCGGCCCTGCTGATGCCGACGGGGAGATCCATTGCGCCGTGGATGGCACGGTCGCGCTGCGTCTCGGGCTCGAGGACCGACCCCGCGCTGACGCCGCGAACACCATCCGGGCGCTGCGTGCCGATGGCATCCATGTGACCCTCCTCACCGGCGACCGCCGCGGCGTCGCCGAGCGCATCGCCGCCGAGGTGGGTGCCGATCAGGTCATCGCCGAAGTGCTGCCTGCGGACAAGGACGCCGTGATCGGCGACCTGCGCGATGCCGGGCAGCGCGTTGCCATGGTGGGCGACGGCATCAATGACGCGCCGGCGCTGGTGCGTGCCGATGTTGGGATTGCAGTCGGCAGCGGCACCGATGTCTCTATCGCCAGCGCGGACATCGTTCTGATGTCGAGCGAGCTTGCGCGCGTGCGCGATGCGGGCAGCCTTGCCCGGCGCACGCTGCGGGTGATTCGCCAGAACATCGGCCTCTCCATTGCCTACAATGTCGTGATGGTGCCATTGGCCATGGCCGCGCTCATCACCCCGCTGGTGGCGGCCATCGCCATGCCTTTGAGCTCACTTGCCGTCATTGGCAATTCGGCACGAATCCGCGGCTTCGTCGGCGGCGCGACAACCTCGCCACGACCGAAAATCGATTGAACGGCTCGGCTCACAAAGTGACAGCCAATAACATCGGCTGCACGAATAGCTTGCCTGGAGGCAGCGATGGAAGTCATCTACGGCTTGATTCCCGGCATGTTGGTGCTCGGACTCGTCGCCGTGGGCGTGCTCTTCTGGGCCGCTCGCAGTGGGCAGTTCGAAGACCTCGATGGCGACGGCCAGCGCATCCTGATGGATGACGATGTGCAAGATCGCGACCCGAGGCGTTTTCCCGACGCCGAGGACTGAGCCCGCCAAGACCACGCATCACCCTGGCGGCGCGCTGTCGGCTCTGAGCAGGCGATGTCGCAGCGCCGGGAAGCTCTCCCAAAGGAGCCACAAGAGCGCGAGTCCGGGCGCGAGCCACCCGCTGCGCAGCAGCCCGCGGGCCAGCAACAGCAGGAAGATCCAAAGCGCGATGGTGCGCCGGTCGGCGCGCAGGGCGCTGACCGCGCAACCGCACGCCTGCGGAGCGTTGGCATGGCTGCGAGCGCGTGCAGGCCGTGTGACGGAGATACCGGCCGCGGCAAGCAGCGGCTCGTAGTCCGTCCGCGCCGCGTAGGCGTTGGTGGCAAAGCGCAGCGTCAGCACTGCCCGGGCGGCGTCTAGGCGCACACCCTCCACCCCCGGCTGCGCTGCGAGGGCAGCGGCTGCCGCATCGAACCACGTGTGGTCCCATCGGCGGGCGGGGATGCGCAGGCGCAGCCGGCGCCGGCTCGAGTGAATCGGGTGGGCCGGCTCCGGCATGAAAGTCTCTCCCTGCCCTGCTGCGGTCTCAGTGCTCGGCGTTGCCGAGGTAGAAGGTGAGCCAGGTGTTGAGCGCGAACAGCGCAATGAGGCCCAGGCTTGCCCAGCTGCCGATGCCTAGCACGCGCTGCTGCGGGCGAAAGTAGATGGCGGTGACTACGATGCCCGTCATGGCGACGGCCGTGAACGCCGAGACCAGGTGGCCGGGGGCGATGTCCGCATAGAAGGAGCCCTGCGTGTAGACCAGGTCGTCCACGGCCAGCACCAGAATGTTGAACATGTTGCTGCCGAGGACGTTGCCGGCGGCCATGTCCACGGCGCCGATGCGAAGCGCTGCCAGTGTCACCACCAGCTCCGGCAACGAGGTGCTGAGCGCCGTGAACAGGGTGCCGGTGAAGGACTGGTTCCAGCTCATCACCAGGGCCAGGTCTTCTGATACGTAGGGCAGGGCGACCCCCGCCGCGACGACCACCGACGCTGCCACACCGTAGCGTGTCGCCACCCAGCGCAGAGACTTCTCTGCATAGCGGTCCGGTTCCTGTTCGGCGAAGGCCTCGATCTCCTCTTCGCGGAAACGGTGCAGGGTGCGGATGGCCATGGCGTAGACCAGCACGATCACGGGTGTGCCCCAAGACAGGTGGCCCGCCAGGGTGGAGAGCCCGGCCTCTGCCGCCAGCAGCGCAAGGCCCGAGATGCTGATCAGCAGGATGCCGAACCCTGCAGACATGACGTGCTGGCGTTGCACCCGCGCGAGAATTGGCTGGCGGCGGCTGAATAGATCCAGCACCGCGAGCAGCACCAGGTTGTAGACGCAGCTGCCGTAGACATCGCCCGCAGCGATGTCCGGCACCATGGCGACGGTGGAGGCCGTGATTCCCGCCGCCAGCTCCGGCAGGGAGGTCACGGTGGCGATGAGCACGAGCCCCACCCACGAGCCGCCCATGCCGGTCTTGTCTGCGATGGAGTCGCCGTAGTCCGTGAGCTTGACCCCGGCGATGCCGATGGCCAGCACGCAGAGGCCGTATTGGCTCCAGACCAGGGAGGCAGTGGGTTCCATGGAGACTCCGAAACGCTGATGGAGGCTCGGCCGCGGCCGAGTGTGTGGCATCGTTCAGTGTCGCCCGCCGCTGTGGGCGCCACCCAGCCGTGTGTGCTACTGCACGCTGCCGAAGGAGGGATCCACGGCACCCGGCGGCGGCTCTAGGCCGGCCAGGCGGCAGCCCTGGGCGATGGGGCCGCCCGGGAAGATCTCGTACAGGTGCTTGATCCCGCCCTGGGCGTGGAAGCGTTCATCCAGGGCGTCGTGCATGGACCGCACGCTGGGTGCCTCATCGCCGCGGAAGAAGTGCTGAAGCGCACGGATGACGGCCCAGTGATCGTCCGTCAGCTCGATGCCTTCTGCTTTGGCCGTCGCCTCGGCGCTCGCACGGGTCCAGTCCGTCGGAGCGTCCGGAAAGTCCGGATCTGAGGGGTGCGCACCGGGATTTAGAATGTCTTGCATCGTCTCTGCCATCGGGATCTTCCTCTCTGCTTGTCAGCGGGTTTGGTTTCAACGAGCCCCGCGCTCCTTTGGAGACGTCGCGGCGCGCTCAGTGGTACTGGACCAGGGGGCGGGCGTCAAGCGTCTTGCGCAAGACGTCCGGCGCCGAGCACTGAGGGGCATACGATTCATGGGTGCAGCATCGCGGCGATCCACAGGCCGATGAGCAGCCCGAGCAGCGCGCCGGCCAGGGCGGGGACCCAGCAATGTGTCGGCGCGGCGCCGGCCTGATGATCCCGCATAGGGAGAAAAGCAGGCACGTTCTCGGGCAGGGCCGCGGGAGGGGCGGGCAACCCTGCGGGTGCGGTTACACGCGGCGCCCGGGATGCGCTGTGTGACGACGGGACGCTCTGGTCTCTGGTGGCTCGTGGCTGCACCGTGCTGATCCAGCCGGCGATGCCTGCGCCCAGTGCCGCGGTGTCGACCACCGCCAGGGCGCCGCGTGAGGTAGCCGCCTCGGCCAATGGCCAGTCGCCTGCCGGGCAATGAATGATCACGGGCGGTGTGTCGCGTTCGTCGGCGTTGCGCAACAGCTCCAATAGATCCAATGCATTGAGGCCTGGCAGCACCGGTGACGAAATAATGAGGTCGGGTCGCTCTTGGCGCAGCGCCGGCAGGGCCTCCTCGACGCTCTGTGCCTGACGCACACTCGCACCCAGGGACAGGAGCTCGAGGCGCAGCGCATAGCGCGTGGCAGGGCAGGCGTCGATGAGCAAGACGTCGGGTTGGGGCATGCGCGCTGGCCGGGCAGACGGATTCATGAGCTTGGCTGTGCATTCTTGCGTACCATAGGACGCCGAAGCCATCGGTCAGTACCGCATCGCGGGGCGCCGGGATGCAAGCGCAAGCGCGAGGTGACAGCATGCAGTTGAGCGGTGTCGAGACGCGGGTGCTCGACGATGCAGACGCCGTTGCTGCGGCAACAGCGCAAATCGTCCTCGACGCCGCTGCGGAGGCTATTGCGGCCCGTGGGGCGTTTCGGCTCGTTCTGGCGGGGGGCTCGACGCCCGAGGCCGCCTATCGGCTGCTTGCCGATGCGAAGGCGCAATGGCCAAGCTGGCATCTTTACTACGGCGACGAGCGTTGTCTGCCGGCGGACTCGCCACAGCGCAACAGCCGCATCGTCGATGAGGCCTGGCTCGCGCGAGTCGCTGTGCCCCGGGACCAGGTTCACGTGATTCCCACCGAGCAGGGCGCTGAAGCCGCCGCCGCGGCGTACGAGCCGGTCGTCGACGCCGCCCTCCCCTTCGATCTGGTGCTGCTCGGCATGGGCGAGGATGGCCATACGGCAAGCCTGTTTCCCGGCCACGAGGTCCGGCCCGGCCCCATGGTCATGGCCGTGCACGGGGCGCCGAAGCCGCCGTCCGACCGGGTGTCACTCACCCCCTCCGCGCTGTGTCGCTGCCGGCGGATGCTGGTGCTGGTCACTGGCACAGCCAAGCGGCCGGCGATCATGCGCTGGCGCGATGGCGAGGGTCTGCCGGCGGCGCGAGTGGCCGTCGGCGGCAATGCCCTGGTGCTGCTGGACCGGGCGGCCGCACCAAGTTGATCGGGGCCGTGCGCCTGCCGGCTCACTCCGCGTTGTAACCCCTGATTCACGCAGTACCATGACCGTTCAGCTTGCCTTCGCCATCGCCCTGCATCAGCTCGCCACCGTCGTCTGGGTGGGGGGCATGTTCTTCGCGCATTTCGCGTTGCGGCAGTCAGCACAGCGGCGACTGGAGCCCCCGCAGCGGTTGCAGCTGCTGTTGGCCGTGTTCCAGCGCTTCTTCGTCTGGGTATGGATTGCCGTGGCGACGCTATGGGCCAGCGGGTTCTGGATCTTCTCGGGCATCTACGACGGCGACATGGGCTGGCATGTGCACGTGATGATGGCCCTTGCGCTGGTGATGACAGCGCTGTTCGCCTATCTCTACTTCGTTCCCTACCGCGGACTCGGCCGGCTGGTGACGCGCGAGGATTGGGCCGGTGCCGGGGAGCGTGTGGCGACCATCCGGCGCATTATCCAGGTCAACCTCGGGCTCGGCCTGGTGACGGCGATGCTGGGCTCCGCCGGCCGGTATCTGCAGTAGACCCGCATTAAGGAGACGCTCATTTATTGGGCATCCTGCCCAAAAATCAGACGGAGCCGGGCCTGTGCAGACATTGGGCGGTTTCCCGGCTCCTTCATTTTCAGCGACTTGCGTCGCCGAAAATGGCGGGGCGTCCTGCCCCGTACGGGAAGCGCCAATAAATCGGCGCTTCCCGGCAGCCAGCTCAGAACGCCGGCCC
>NZ_JAIFKJ010000342.1 GCF_019695415.1 Thiohalocapsa sp. | reverse complement strand
TGGGGTGGGGGTGGGGTGGGGGGGGGAGCGTGGGGGGGGGGGCGGAGGGGCCGGCGGTTCGCGGCGTGGGTCGGGATCGGGCGGAGGGGCTGGGGGGCGGGAAGTCGGGAGGCGGCCTTCGGATGAGCGCCGGCGAGGGCGTCGAGCTCGGCCTCGAGGGTGGCGGGCAGGGCGCGGCGCCGCTGTTGTTGGCGAAAGGCTTCGTCGTCGTTGAGGCAAAGCACGTAGCGGCGCCGCCGCTCGCCCTGGCCCAGCACCACTTCCTTGGCGCGCAGATGGGGCGCGATCTCGGCATAGCGGCCCGGATGGCTCAGCACCTCGTCGCGGACCTCCTTGCTGCGGCCGATCGGCACCGCCAGCACGTAGGAGCCGGCACCCTGGCTCAGCTCGGCCAGGTTGGCCTTGGCGGAGAGCCCGGCATCGCCGACGAACAGGGTCCGGCCCAGGCGGATCGCCTTCAGATCCCGCTTGATCCTGGCCACGGCGGTGACGTCGGGCGTGTTGCCGGGGAAGACCCAGGAGCGGACCGGCATGCCGTCGCGGGTGATGGCGAGCGCGATCACCACCTGCGGATGGTTGTCCCGCCCCTCCTTGCTGTGGCCGCGGCGGCGCAGGGGGGCGAATTCCAGCCCGCGCCATTCGTGGGTGGCCACGTCCTCGTCGTCGGTCTCGAACCAGGCGGTGGTGGCGTCGTAGAAGATCAGATCGACGTCGAAGTCGAACAGCTCGGCCCCGTGCCAGAACACTTCGGCCTCGATCGCCTCGCCGTGCTCGGTGAGAAGGTCGAGGGCCCGGTAAAGCTGGCCGAGACTCAGCGCTCGTGCCTCGGGCAACCACACCCGCTCCCGCCAACGCTCGTGGCAGGCGAGCTTGGAGCCGGGCCGGTCGAGGCGCTGTGCGGCCATCGCCAGCAGGGCGGCCTGGTGCGCCGCCGCCTGCCGCTTGCCCTGCACCCGGGACGCGATCGCCGCGGCGATGCCGAGCTTGGTCCACAGCTCGCGCACGACGTGGGGCACGCCCAGGTCGTGCACCGCCTCGATGGCGATCTCGCCGCCGCTGCCTTGGCCCTCACCCGCCTCGACGGCCCCACTACCGTCGCGCGCCAGCACCCGGCGGATGCTCGCCACCAGCCGCTCCAGCACCGCACGGTCGAGCTGATCGGCGCGGCCGAAATGGTGGACGATCCGCGCCTCGACGTGGCCCTTCTCCGGATGCCGCGCGTTCTCGGCCAGGGCCAAGTAGCGGACCGTGGAGCCGTCCTTGTTCCGCCGCTGGGTGGTCCGCAGGTACATACCCACGAACCTGCCATTTCAACGCCACGAAAGCAACGAAATCAGCGCAATTCGTGTGCCCACAGATTCGAGCACCGAAACTACCCTCTGCATCTTATACACATCTGACGCTGCCGACGCGCGAACCAGTATATATTCCGGTGGACGCCGAATCCTTAAAACAAAACTAAAACGATAGCAACAACAGAAGACTGAACTGAAGACAACGCACACATCAATATTCAGTGCAGACGACTGAAGAAACA
>NZ_JAIFKJ010000027.1 GCF_019695415.1 Thiohalocapsa sp. | reverse complement strand
CCTGTCCCACCCCGTGTCTCCAACGTGGCGCCTGGCGGCCGCGTCCGATGTGTATAAGAGCCAGGGGCCACCAAACTGAAGCTGCGCGGTGCGCAGGGCGCACCCTTCTATGAGGACTGCTTTGTCAACCCCCTTAATCGGTTCGCAGTATCCTATCTTCATCGTCGTTTTTTCATGCCGTTGCCTCTGCCTGTTGTGCCGTGCAGTAGTTGGTTGCCCAGGTTTCGTTTGCTCGTCAGACCCCTCGTATGGGCCGTGACCACCTTCTATCCGTACCGGCCTGTTACCGGTTACCTCAAACTGCGTTCGCGTTAACGTCGCCTCTAACCTGGTGAGAAAGTACCCCTTCTACAAAAACGGTATGACCATCGCCAACCAAGGGTGCGCACGAGTACTTTCGACAACGCGGTTGCACGGTTTCAACGGTGCTTTACTCGCGTGTTCTATGTTCTTCTGAGCGGCCGCCGGGGCTTATGCCACTTTGAGCATGGCCCCTTCGGGCAGCACGCCATGTTCCAGGTACCGCCATAAGGCGATCAGCAGCTTTCGGGCTAAAGCCACGATGCCGATGCGGCGCATGCGCTTGCCACCATGGCCAAAGCGTTGCTCAAACCACTGACTGAGCGCGCTGTGAGGCTGGTAGCGCAACCATAACCAGGCCAGCTCGATCATCAGCCGGCGGATGCGCTTATTACCCGCTTTGCTGATGCCTTGCTCGCGACTACTGTCGCCACTGTCGAACGGGGTCGGCGTCAGCCCCGCGCAGGCCCCCACCTGCTTGGCATTACGGAACGCGCGCCAACAGAAAAATTCCATGATCAACACCCAGCTCGATTGCCAACCCACGCCCTTGAGCTGCATCAACCGCCGCACCATCTCCAGCGCGACACCGTCTTCATGCGCGGCCCGCTCACGCTGTAAGCGCTCCAGTTGCTTGACCTGACGATCAACCAGCACATAACGCTCGTATTCGCGCCCCAGTTCCGCCTTCAGATCCGTCGGCAGGGCGTAGCCCGTGACCGCCGCTTTGGCATCCGCTAACAGCCGCGGCAACGCCGACAGCTTGTCCAGGCGGATACCGTGCGCCACCAGCAACGACTGCATCCGCGCACTGTGGGCTCCGCGCTCCTTGAGCAGGCGCTCGCGTTCCCGGTTCAGCCGACGCTGGTCCTCTTCCTCCACCGTGGGCACGCGCACCGCGTGCAACGCCGCCTTTTCACCATTGCAGTAGCGTATCAATAAACGCAGCAACGCACCGCCATCGACACGGTCGGTCTTGACCTGCTTCTTGCGCCGGCTGACTTCGATGCTGGCCGAATCCACCACATGGCTGTCAATACCCTCAGCCTGCAGCGCCCGGTGGATCCAGAAGCCGTCCCGGCCCGCCTCATAACAGCTCACCACGCGCGCGTCCGTGGCACAGTGGAGCTTCGCTTTCGCCTGGTCGATTTCCCTGCGCAGCGCCGGCCAATCGCCTGCCACGATCGATTTCGTCCGCGTGCGCTCGCCGTTACCGAAAACCAGCTTCCATTTCTTG
>NZ_JAIFKJ010000359.1:2495-4535 GCF_019695415.1 Thiohalocapsa sp. | reverse complement strand
TTCCCTGATCTATGGGCAATTTCTGACGGCGATTCCGGCAAAAAGTCACACGTTGCCGCTCGGCCTTTCTGCCATCCTGGCCCGGACGCTCGAAGAGCGGCTCTGGACCAGCGGAGAGGCTCACAATGCGATTCCTCCATACGACTGCCATCAAGGCCTGCCGACGCGGCTGGACGGCAGCGCAAGCGGCTCATGGGCGACCGTCGCTCGCGCGTGTCCCGGCACACACACCGCGGCGCTGGGATGCCCGACCGGAAGCGCTCGCCGCGGCGGCACTGGTCGCGGGCGTCGTCGAGGTGGGCTGGGCGGCGCTGGTGCTGCCGACGCTCATCCGCGCGGCCGTGCAGTCGGCTGTGGCGGTGCACGAGTATGCACACGCTGCGGCGGCGGGATGCCCTGTACAGGCGGGGTCCCGCCGGCCGATGCATGCGATCCTTCTGCGCGGCCTCCTGCCGCTGCAAACGCTCTATCTGCCGGGGCTCGATGATCCGCAGGGGGCGTTTCACGTCGAGGTGGCGTCCTTGCCCGCGCAACGCCGGCGCGCGGTCGCCGTAGTTGGCCCTGCCGCCAATGCGGCACTGGTCTTCTTGTTGGCGCCGCTGCTCTGGCTCGTGGCCACGCTGCCAAGTCTGCTCGGTTTGGCGATTGGCGCGCTGTTGCTCGCCAACCTGTGGATTCTGGCGACCTCCTGGACCGACTACCGCTGCGCCCTGTTGGGCAACGCCGGCCGGCTGTACTGCGGCAACTTCGGCATCCTCGCCAAACGGCAGCGCGGCGAGCAGGGCTTTCTGCCCGGTCGCTTTCGGCGCATGGCGGCACGCCTCGGCGAGGCGACCGATGTCCGCGGACAGCAGGCCGGCGGTCTAGCGGTGATGAGCGCCACCGGGCGCTTCGTCGGACGCAAAATCGTCAACGACAAGCGCGGTGATCTGACTCGCGACCTGCTCGGGTCCTTTCGGCGGCGCGCCTTCGTGCGTCGGCTCCTCGGCGCCCGGCCGCAAAGCGGCATCTTTCACCTCATCGGCCATTACCGCTACGGCACCTCGAGCGCGCCCTCCGTTGTCGAGACCCACTGGCACCGCTGGCAGCGCCCCAGGCGGCTGCCGGTGTGGACCGTCGACGGGAGGAGCCTGATTCGGCGCAGCCGCGTCGTGGAGAACCTGATCACCCACAACGGCGACTTTCAGGCCTGGTGTGCGCCTTGGGCATCGCTGCCCGTGGGCCAGCTCGGCGATTGGCTGACAATGGTGCTCGGCGAGGCCAACCGAGCGCGGGGCGATTCGCCCAAGATCGCCGGTATGCTCGACTTGCTCCACACCCAGGGGCAATGGGGCGCTTCGCTGCGTCTGGGCTTCGCGCTGCATGCGCAGACGCAGCCGCCGCCCTGGTATTTGCGGGAGCTCACGCGCATCGCCGAGCGCGTCTTCGAAGCCTGGGTGAGCGCGAGGCAGACGGTCCGCACCGGCGCCCCAGATCAGACAGCCCCGACGGAAGAACAGCAGCCGCGGCTCGCCGTCATCGGCTGCACCTCGTTGGCCGAGGTCTATGCCGCCAACGTGGGTGCCGTCGAGCATCTGGAGGACGAGCTATGGCAGGCGTCCCTAGAGTTGTCGAGCGAGTGGGCCGCCAGTGCTGAGCATGACCTGCGGGGCGTGCTCCATAAAGCGGCGGAGGCGTTCTTCCTCAACGACGTCTATCGAGCGACCTACGCATTCATGGCGGGCGCGGAGGGCACCTTCGGTCTGGTGGCGACCACCAGCCTGGCGCCCGGTGCCGTCGCGCTCGCGGCCGATCGGCAGCCCCTATTCATCGGGGCCGATCCAGAGGCCGGCCTGCTGGTGTATGCCTCCGAGGCCGCCGCGCTGAACGTGGTCGGCGACCCCGATGCCGCCGGACGCTTGCCGCCGGTACCCTTCCGCTCTGCCCTTCCCGACCGCGCCCTTGCGCCGCCTCCGGTGCACCCCGGCCCCGCCGCGCACCCCGCCCCCCCCCACCACCCCCATCGCGGCGCCGCCCCCAGGCGGGCACCGTCCACCCCCC
>NZ_JAIFKJ010000359.1:0-2485 GCF_019695415.1 Thiohalocapsa sp. | reverse complement strand
CCCATCGGCGGTGGCCGTGCCGGAGCGCGTGCTGCGGGGTGCTGCCTCCGGGGCCGCGGCGCTGAAGTGGGTGGGCGACCGGGGTGCCGGCGGACGCGGGTTGCCGGTACCCGTCCGGTGTGGCCTGGGCGACGGGGACGTTGCGCTGCTTCAGGTGCATGAGGGCACGGCCGAGAACACGGTCACCCTGCACAATCGCTATCGGGACGATGCACCGGTGGTGGAGCGGATCGGCCCCGAGCGCCTAGGCGCCGCCGGCCGCGGCGCCCGCGATGCGCTGCCGGCCGGCGCACCACGCTGGATCTCGCTCCGGGACAACCCCTATATCAGCGCGGCCGCCGGGGTTTCCGAGCTGCGACGCCGAGAGGACCGGGTGCTGACGGAAATGACCGATATCCCGGGCGCGCTCGGGCGCATACGACGCGCGTGGGATGATCCTGAGTCGCCCAATCGGCGCACGGCCGCAGCCTTGGCAGCCGCGCTGTTGACAAACGCGCCCAGCAGAGGCGGCGCTGAGCCCGGGGACGTACTGCCGCAACCGAATGGCATCGACCTGCTGCTGCTTGGCGTCGAGAACAGCCTTTTTCTGGCGCAGCGCTTTGCCGGCGATCTGGCCCGTGTGTTTCCGCAGCTCAGGGTCCAGGCCGTCGACGCGGTCGCGTTTTGCGAGGACCCCGATCAGCATGAGCTGGACACCGGCACTGTAACCCTGGCGCTCAGCCACTCCGGACAGACCTTCAATACCCTGGACGCGGTCAAGTTCGTCCGGGCGCTGCACGCACTCGGCAAAGCCGGGCCGGTTTTTGTCATGACCGGCGAAGTGGATACTCTGATGGGCGCCGCAGTCGGTCAGCGCGTGCATGCCGGCGCACCCTGGGAAGCGCGGGTGCTCGACACCTGTGCCGGTTGGCGGACGGCGGAGCCGGCAACGGTCAGCACCGCTGCAATGCATGCCACCCTCACCGAGCTGCTGCTGCATCTGATGCGATTGGCGCTGGCCCAGCGCGGCGATCATGCGCGGCCCTTCGGCCTCGCGGCGGATCAGAAGGACGTTGCACAGATCGACGCCCTGGCGCAGCTGGCGATCCCCCGCGCGGCGTCTTTGTTGGGGTGCACGGCCGAGGGCTGGCAGATCAAGACCGACGAGCGCGAGGCGTTGAGGCGGCAGGGCAGCTACATGGCCCGCATGATCACGGAGCCCGCCTTGGTGTTCCTGTTCACCGCGGTGCACCTGTTCGCGATGCTCTGGCTCGGCTGGAACCCCATGATCGGCCTGGACGCGCTGCTGGCCTCGACCACCGGCTTGGCCGTCTTCGATGCCGGGACCAGTGCCGGCAAGCTCCTGCTGGTGATTTTGCAGACGGCGTATTTCTTGTTCGCCGGCGTGGTGTTCGCGCTGCTGCTGCGCCTGGTGCAGCGCCGCCCGCTGTGGGACCGTGTTTATGTGGGCCGCACCCTGGTGATCGGCGACGATGCCTGGGTCAAGAACCTGCTGTCGCAATATGTCAGCAAGCTCTTCTCGCTGGCGTATGAGTTTGCCGGCTTCAACGCCATCCACGCGGCCGATGCGCGCACCGGCGATCTGCTGCACTCCTACGGTCATCGGGTGACGCGCGGACTGCTGCTCTTTCTCGGGCTGCCGGACGGCCGGTGGCCCGGCCGGGAGCGTGCCGAGGCCGCCGTGTGCATGACCTCCTGCCAAGTGCGGGGGATTCAGAATCTAGGCAGCGGCGCCATCGTCTTCGGCGTCGGCCACAATCCGGTCTGTGCCGAGAAAATCGACCGCTTCATGCTATTGGGGGACGATATGGCAGGCGGCCAAGCCCTACCTTGGGTACTGCGCGGGGACTGGTCGGCGCTCGCCCGCAAGCTGCAGGAGTCCCGCTTCGCGTCCTTCGAGCGCTTGCTCGCCGCCTACGTGGTATTCCATGCGGCCGCGGCGCGCACGCGCGATTTCACCAATCGCTTGGTCCCGCTTGCCAATCTGGCGTGGTCGCCGGTGTTCCTCGCCGTCAAGCTCCTCACGGCCGGGCGCGTGCGGCTGCGCTTCGGGCGCTGGGACCTGTCCCGCACACAGAGCGGCACCCGCATTGCCACCACGGCGGCGCCCGTCTCCTCCTACGACCGAGACCCAAAGGATTACCTGCCGCCGGCCGAGCGCTTCGGGAGCTTGTGCGCGCGGGATGCCTGTCCCCCGCATCTGGCCCCGGCACCCGCTCCGATGCTCGAGGCCGCCTTTGCACCGACATCGGCAAAGCGCCTCGCTTGAACCTAGAAGGAGCAGTCGAGCGCTTCGATGAGGATGCAAATGCTGGAGGCAATTGGGATTTCAGCAATGCTCTGAATGTCACCTGCTGGGTGAAGGCCGCTACGGCCGCCATGGCACGCCCCGCGCGGCACCTGGCTGCGTTACAACTCCTCGGAATAGAGCGACTATTCCTCGTCGTTGTGCCTTGCCAGGCACCCCGCGGGACGCACCCTGACG
>NZ_JAIFKJ010000029.1 GCF_019695415.1 Thiohalocapsa sp. | reverse complement strand
GGGCAGGATGCCCAATAAATCAGCATCTCCCTAGAACTGGTAAGTCGCGATGAGCCGCCAATGGCTCATGGTGGCGTCGGCCTCACGGCCCGTCCTCGGATTCACGAAGCCGTCGTACTCGCTGGTGCGGTTGACGTAGAAGGTCCGGAGCGTCAGCCCTTTCACCTGCTTTGGCTTCCACGTGAGCACCAGGTCCAGCTCGTCGGCGTTGCTGGTGGGCTCTGCCGCCGGCGACACGTTCGGCACGGCACCGATGGTGTCTGACTTCCCGTAGTCGAAATAGGCGGCCATAAACACCAGCCCAGGCATGATCATGTACTTGCCGCGTACACCCCAGGCGTCCACGTTCTCGCGGTAGGCGTTACGGGAGAAGATGGAGCTGGTGTAGGCCGGATCGGCGCCGAAGCTGTTCAGGAAGGCGGTGTCGCCATCGGAGTGGTTCCAGAAGGCATGGAAGGACCACTTCTTCTTGGGCCCAAGCAGCCCGGCCTTGAGGCCGTACAGGTTGTAGTCGAGGTCGCCGCTGCCGAAGTTGCGCTGAATGGCCGGGATGCCCTGGATACCGGCGGGGCCATCACCGACATCGTCCTGGCGTAGATACTGGGCGCCCAGGTCCAGCTTGAGCCCATTGAGCGGCACCTTGGCATCCACGTCCAGGTAGAAGTCGTTGGCGATGTCGTCTACGTAGGCGTTCCAGACGCCGACGGTGGTGTACGGAAGCCCGCTGTAGGTAATGGACGCAAGCGTCATGCCGCTGATGTCGTCCGCGTCAGGCCCAAGCGCAACCTGCCCGAGGTTGAAGAACTTGACCTGCCCGAGGCCGTCCTGGTTCGGCTGCTGCGACGCACCGCCGGTGCCTGTGCCCTCGCCGATGAAGCCCCAGTCCGTCATGGCCCGGGAGCCGAAGGACATCTGGGTGATCTGCCCAAGGGAGATGTCCAGACCCTCGATGGGCTTGGCCCCCACACGCAGCGCCGTGTAGGAGTTGGGCACGTGGTTGTAGGTGTTCTTCGTCAGCGGCGTGTCGATGGGCGCGCGGCCGGCGAAGCCGTAGAGCTGCTTGTCGCCATAGGTAACATTGACCGTGGTGAGCTGACCCTTTTGCGCACCTTCGTCGGCGACAAACATGCCGCGCGCGGTGCGATCTTCGAAGGGCTCTGGGTCGAAGTCCGTCGCACCGAAGATATCGCCGTTGAGGAAGGCGGCGGTGGTGAACTTGAAGCCGTTCCATGCTGGGCTTTGATACTTGCCCATCAGAGAGTAGGAGCTACCCGTGCTCGGGTCCCAACCGTTATTCTCGGCAGCAAGTATGGTCATGGCCCGCAATCGGGCAGTAAAGGTGCCGTAATCGGTGCCGCCGAAGTTCAGGTCATAGGCGGCGGCGCTGCCGGCGACACTGCAGCCGATGGCCGCAGCGATCAGGCGTTTCAACATCTCGCGTCTCCTTTGTTGTGGTATGACAGGCACCCCTATCGTCGGGCGGGGCCTGGTTCTTGTGGCGAGCCGAATATGACGACCCTGCGACACAGCCTATAGG
>NZ_JAIFKJ010000468.1 GCF_019695415.1 Thiohalocapsa sp. | reverse complement strand
CAATCAGGGGATGCTTATGCTTTATAGGTCTCAAAGGTTCTGGTTCGGCGCGCGCCCGCCAGCGATTTATGTCTATGATCTAGGCACTTAGCTAATATGCGAATTAAACATCTCTCTACTCTGGGCTATCCCAAGATTCTTGGCCGTCTGTCCGCCTACGCCAGCTTCTCGGCCGGTGAGGAAAAGGCCCTCGCTCTCAAGCCCGCGACTGACCTGGAGACAGTCCGGACGCGGTTGGAGACGACGAGCGAGGCACGGGAGATACTGGATACCAATCCCGCCACCTCGTTGGGCGGCGCTCACGATGTGCGTCCGCTGACGGCCGACGCCGAACGGGGGAAGGTGCTTTCCCCGCGTGATCTGCTCAATGTGCGTGATACTCTCGTCGCCGGGCGCACGCTTCACCGCACGTTGACTGGCCAGAAGAATCAATTTCCACATCGGGCGCATGTGGCGGCCAGCATCCGGCCCTGTCCCACTATCATCGAAGAGGTCAACCGTTGTCTGGACCAGCACGGGGATATACGCGACGACGCCTCCTCTGAACTGGCCCGCATTCGCCGCGCCGTGGAGGTCGCTCACCAGCGATTGCAGGATAAGCTACAAAACATCGTTCAATCATCCCGCAATGCCTCCTACCTGCAGCGAACGTTGATCACCCAACGCGAGGGGCGCTATGTGATCCCTATCAAGGCCAAATTCAAGGAGCGCATCCCCGGCGTCGTCCACGACCGGTCGGCCTCCGGTGTGACGCTGTTCATCGAGCCGCTCTCCGTCGTCGATCTGAACAACACCTGGCGCGAGTTACAGTTGGAGGAACGGGAGGAGGTGCGGCGCATTTTGGCCTCGCTATCCAGCCTGGTCGCCGACCACGCGGAGGACATCGCCCGGACCGTGGAGACGCTGGCGGAGCTGGATTTGACCTTTGCCAAGGCGAAATATGCCGAGGATATAACAGCCACCGCTCCCGAACTGGTTCCCTTCCGCGCCGAGTCGGAAAATGGTCATCCAGGCTCCACCCTTCGTTTCTTCAGCGCCCGGCATCCTCTGCTTGATCCGGAGAGCGTGGTGCCCATCGACGTGGTGCTGGACGAAGAGACCCACATCCTGGTGCTGACCGGCCCCAACACCGGCGGAAAGACGGTCAGCTTGAAGACGGTGGGCTTGTTGACGCTGATGGCCCAGGCCGGCTTGCACATTCCCGTCGCGCCGGAATCGGCCCTTTCCCCCTTCGAAATGGTCTACGCCGACATCGGCGACGAACAGTCGATTGAGCAGAGCCTTTCCACGTTCTCCGCGCACCTGACCAACATCATCTCGTTCCTCGGACAATCCGACGCCCACAGTCTGGTGCTGCTGGATGAGCTGGGCGCCGGCACCGACCCGGCGGAAGGGGCGGCGTTGGCCCACGCTATCCTGGATCATTTCCGCGAGCGGCGCTCGACCACGCTGGTGGCCACGCCTTACCCAGAGCTGAAGACCTACGCTCAGCTTACGCCTGGCGTGCGCAACGCCTGCGTCGAGTTCGACTCAGAGACG
>NZ_JAIFKJ010000199.1 GCF_019695415.1 Thiohalocapsa sp. | reverse complement strand
ACATGCCAGCACGAAGGACGCCGCCTGCCGACCACAGACGCGGCGCCCGACAGCCCGTACCAGTCCGCCCTGCATCGCAGGCATGGCCGCCGTCCAGCCGCAGGAGCGCCGCCTACCTAGCCCTGCTTGGCGTCATCGCAGTCACGATGGCTGGCTTCACCATGCCGGCCTTCGCCGACCCAGCCGCCACGCAAGCCGGCGCCACCGTCGCGCACCAGGCGCTTGAGCTCCGGCTGCCACCGGTCACCCACGACCAAGCCCTGGCCCGCATCGCCGCCGCCGGCAGCGAGGCACCGCTGTTCTGGTCGCCGCTGATCGACGGAGAGGCACTCCGGCTCGAGCTCACCCTGTCCGCCGGCGCAGACCCCAAACGGGTGCGCCTGGCGCTGCCGGCGGTCTCACACGTCGCCCGGCTCCCCGGCGAGCCCCCGGCGGACGCCGCCCGCCCCCCGGAGGCCACCGCCCCCCCCTGCCAGGCGATCGGGGACCCCCGGACCCGGGCGCCCTCCCTGCGGCTCTATAACCACCCAGGGGGCGCGACCGGTGCCTGGACGGGCACGCTGGTCGCGGGTGACTGCCCGGCCGCGGACAGTCCCTGCGTACGTCCGGCGCAGCATTGCTTCCCGGATCAGAGGCGCGCGTCCTCAGTGGGGAGCCCCTGGCTGCTGCGCGCCCAGACCTGCGCTAGAGCGGTGGGCGCCGGCGACAGCGCCCCAGGCGGTGCCGACGTGCACTACCTGAATCAGTCCAACGACACCGCCCTGCTGCGGCTGCGACGCTCGCCACCGGCTGATGCCGCGTTCGTGGAGGTGGAGCCAGTCCTGCCTGCGATCGGCAACACGACCGTCGGCATCCACCACCCCCTCGGCGGACCGCAGGAGCTGAGCCGCGGGACGGTGGGCCAGTACAAGACCTGCCTTGAAGTCGCTTGGTGCGGCGAGGACGCGGACCCGACGGAGATCGGGTACGTGCGGGTGGAGCGGCGCGCCGGAGGGACAGGCCCCGGTAGCAGTGGCTCGGGGCTGTTCGATACCCAAGGCCTGTTGGTTGGGACTCACCTGGGTGGGTCGGATGGGGGGGGTTCGATTACTACGGGCGGTTCGATGCAGCGTACCGGGATGGGCTTCGGCAGTCGTTTGGTGATGGGGCTGAGGGATCGATGCAGATGGTGTGTTGACCGGGCTGAGCGCGATCCTCGTATGCCGTTGCCGGAGCAAGAAGCCGTTGAGCATCGGCGAACGGGCTATATCGACTCTCAGTCTTGACTCACCCAGTGGCCGGGACACTCGGAAGCGGACATCGCGTACTACCTCCTGGCTGCCCGATCAAGACCCAAAGGAGGCCTGAGCTGTGCGAACAAGAGCGGCGGCACTGAGCACATTCGCCGACACTGCGAAGCTCGCAGACTGCCTTGCCGAGGCCCCTGCTACCGATCGCGCCCGCACGGGGACCGCCCGCTTGGGACGATACTCTCGAGTCGTTGCCGGACTTGGACCTCCTCCAACAGCCCGAGTCCGACTTCGAGTTTGATCAGCGCATGGCTTGGTAGCCGCCGTCTCTCTCGCGCAGGAAACGGTGCAGCCCCGCTCGTCTCTCGGCGGTGCGTTGCGGCGCAGGTGCTCACCCCAGCACCCGGAAACGCGCGCGCCCGCATCGCGCGCGACGTCCGTCAACCCCGCGGTCGGGCGTTGACTGCGCATCCCGCTCCCGCTAGCTTTCTTCGCCGGGCCAACCTGGACGCTCAGGGTGGCTTGGATGTCCTATACGCTGTCACAGCTGATGCTGCGCCCGGAGCCACGCCTGCGTGACGACGTCAAGCTGCTCAACGGTGCCTTCTAAGGCCCGGGCGAGGGCGCCTGGGCGGCAAGGCCGGTGCCGGACCGGCTCGCTGCGCTGGCTCCTGACCATGACACCGCCGCCACGGATGCCGATGCGGCCACACCAGCTGGAGCAGCGATGCCATCGCCGCGGACCGGGAAGCGAGCGCCGTCGGCGGCGGATGCAAACACCGAGCACAGATAGCTTTCCGAGAAACCCGATGGCCATCTACGGACTCTATACCTGCGACCTCGCCGCCGGCGACCTGGTCTGGTTCACGTCGAACCGGTCGCTCGCGCCCGGCGCCAATAGCCTCTCCGACAGGCCCGACGGGACACCCGAGGTCCATGTGGCGGAGAGCATCCTGGCGCTGGTGTCGCGCGGCGGCGGGCTGATCCAGCGGGTAGAGCAGGCCGCTCAACGCGTGGCAGACGCACCGTTCCTGCCGGCGGCGGCGCGCGAGCGCGTGGCCGAGGCCATGACCGCCGGACTTCTGGAGCGCCTCCACGAGATCAGCGACATCTGGGGCACCGATCCGCCCCGGCTTCAGCGCCTGCGCCACGTCGGCGCGGGCAGCGCATAAGCACCATGGCGATCAAGCGAACGCTGCAACGGCTGCTTGCCGGCATCGGCGCCCTGCTCGCGCTGCTGCTGGCGATGGTGTACTGGCTGCTGCACACGCCCACCCCCGACCTCGCCGAGCGTGATGCACCCCTGGTGCCGCGGCTCGCGCAGGACTACCCCGGCCCGCCGCGCACCGCCGACGCCCGCGAGTTGCTGAGCTGGGTCGACAACACAACGCCGCTGGCGCGCATCAACACCGCGACGGACCAGCTGCCGAACGGCCTCGCCGTGTCCATGCTGCCCTTCATGGTGGACTGGGCCAACTCGCGCGAGACGGGCGAGAAGCCGTTCGTGCTGATGCGCAACGTCAACGCCGGCGGCAACCCCGTCCTCGGCGAGAACCTGCTGGCGACCCTGCGCGTGCCGCTGGACGGCCTGAGCGCGCTGCAGTGGTGCCTGACGCCGACGCGCAACAAGAACGACAAGGACACCTTCATGGGCCACGCCATGCTGCGCTTCCTGTTCGCGCCCGGGCGGCAGCCCGTCGTCCTGGGCCGCGACGGCGAGCCGCTGCGCGGTGCCCTGCCGGCGGACGATCTGATGCTGAGCTGGGAGGCCTGGCGACCGCCCATGACGCGCTACGACGGTCTCCAGGGACTGGACCCGTCCACCTACACCCTAACCGCCCGCGCCTACACGGGCGCCCAGCGCTTCCTCACGGACATCGTCCGCGGCAATCCCTGGCGCTGCTATCCGGTCGCGCTGCCGGAGGTCGACGGCGCGCTGCAGGCCACGTTCCTCACCGCCGCGCTGTCCGGCGATGCGTTCGCGCGGCGCATGCTCGGCCGGATGATCGAAGAAGGCGCGCTGAAGGCCGAGCGCCCACCAGACCTGACGCCGGAACAGATCAAGCGCGCCGAGGAGATCTTCGCCACCTCCCGCCTGCCGCGCGATCCGCTCGCCAACCTGCTGGAGGGCGCCGATATGTCTTACCAGCTGCTGGAGCGCTCCTGCATCACGGCGTCGCTGGGTATGATCCAGCTGGCGCTGATCCGCATCCACGCGGAGCACGACCTGGGGCCCCCGCCCAGGATGCAGCTGGTGCCTGACGGCCTGCCGCCCTGGATACAGGACCTGGTGACCGCCGACCGCGGCACCCTGCTGGCGCACATCCCCGGCGCGCTGCTGTTCGTCGCCCGCAACCAGGAGGTGCTGCCCATCAACGCCTACCGTATCCTCGAAGACGCCGGCCTGCTGGTGCCGGGTGAGGGCGGCCCTGTGGTGTACTACTACGACAAGACGAGCGGTACGCCCTACGGGGATGTGCGCGACAACATGATGTAGGCGGCGCGGCCGTTGCGGTGCGGCCGCCGGCTCTATCCAGGACGGGCTGTCGATTCAGTATCACCTCAGCTGCGGGGGCGGCGCACCCGCACCGCTTCCTCGCACTCCAGTTCATCCAGCGCGTTGTCGATGGCCGCCAGACGGGCGTCCATCTCCGGCAGCAGCACGTCCTCCAGCGCGGGCGCGGCGTAAGGTACGCAGGTACTCCCCGCGCAGGCGTTCCAGGTTGCCGGTCAACACCGCCAGGCGCACGGCGACGGGCCGCAGGTCGGCGAAGGCCCCGCGGCAGGCATCGGCCTCCGGACTCTGATTGGCCGGGGGGTGGGTCGAGACAGCCCCGCCCGGCGGCATCCGGCGCATCGGGCGCGGTCGCTGCGGACGCGACCTCCGGCAATCCGGCGCCGCAGCGCCAGCGGCGAGAGTCCGCCGACAGTTGCCGGTCTCCGACAGGCACAGTAGATGTCGGCTTCAGGTCACTGTGCAGACATCGAGAAGAGTGTCCTGGGTCGGCAGGAACCGACCCGGAGCGAACACTCCGACCGGACGCCAACAAGGAGTTTCGGACCTTCCTCCGACAATGGTCACTGTTCCTCGCTGGCGGCGTTGTGCAGTTTGGCCCCTACATGCCACTTCCAGCTGACGCCCGGAGCTGCGAGATACGAACCTCGTAGACCCTTCGCAGGCATTGCGTTGGCTGTGCCTCACGCGAGCACGCCTCCCGTTTTCTCAGCCATCCAAGCTGTTCCTTCTTGACATCGTCTCGTCGCGCAGCGGTGAGACGCTGTCGCGCCGCCTTATAGAGTGCTGCTACC
>NZ_JAIFKJ010000603.1 GCF_019695415.1 Thiohalocapsa sp. | reverse complement strand
GGAACTCTGCCCGATCCGGGGCCGCCTGGGCAGGTGGGGTTGGTGGAGCGCTTACCTTCCAGGACATCACCTGGCGGGACGCATTCGACGGCATCTGAGCCTGCGCCAGTCTGCTGCATGTGCCGACCGCGGAGCTGCCGGACGTGGTGGGCCGACTCCGCGCGGCGCTCAAGCCGAGCGGCATCCTCTATGCGTCCTTCAAGTACGGCAACGGCGAGCGCGAGCACCACGGTCGGCGCTTCACCGATCTGGATGAGCCGGCGCTGGCGGGCCTGTTGGAGCAGGTGCCGGGCCTGGAGCCCGTGGAGACCTGGACCACCGGCGATCGGCGGCCGGGGCGCGAGTCGGAGCGCTGGCTGAATACGCTGCTGCGGAGGACGGAGGCGACTTGCGCCTGCTCCTGACCAGACGGCTGCGTCGGTGCCTCGGCGCGGTGGGCGGTTCGCGGCGGCGACCACGGAGCCGCCCGGTCGCGCAAGGTCTTGGGTGGACGGCGTGGTGTATCCTTCGACGCAAAGCTCACGCAGGCAGGCATTTCTCGGGAGATTCCTATGGCCACACACGAGCAGTACGTCATCGATGAGGCCGGCAAGCGCACAGCGGTCCTTGTCCCACTCCAAGAGTGGGAGCGTATCCAGGCTGCGCTGGAAGAACTGGCAGACATTCGCGCTTATGACGAGGCGAAGCGCCACCCCTCTGATCCGGTTCCCTTCGAGCAGGCGATGGCCGAAATTGAGTCGAATACCGGGGAGTGAGCGGGGCTAAGGGCGTTGGCAATGGCGCGCTGGGAGCTTGTCATCGAGCGCCGCGCTCAGAAGGCGTTGGCGCGTATCGAGAAGCGGGATCGGGACCGTATCGCGAAGGCAATTCGCGCACTCGCGCAGGAGCCGCGATCCCCGGGGGCCAAGAAGCTGGCGGGGCGCGATGTGTATCGGGTACGCGTTGGCGACTATCGGGTGTTGTACGAAATCGACGGTGACCCGGCGTCCGGGTCGCGAGTCGGAGCGCTGGCTGAATACGTTGCTGCGCAGGACGGATTGAGCTTGACGCTCAGTCGACCGCTGTACCTGGCGATCATGGGTTTCGGTTGGATCCGGAACAGACGACCGTTCGGCGGTTGTACCAAACTGATCTGGCCGGGTCGTTCCTGCAGTTCGTCCTGGTGCCTTTCGGCTTGGCAACGCTGGCCGTCGAGATTCTCAGCGGGCATCTGTCCGGCACCGGCCTGCGGTGCTCGGCAGTGCGGGAACCGCGCAGGGTTGGGGTCTCACATGTCACGCGCGCAAATTTACCAGCTTGTGAACGATGTGCAGTGGGAGACACTGGTGACCTGTGCTTGACGGCGACGACTGCAGCGGCAGCGACAGGAGGAGCGGTCACGCGTCGGACTCCAACAACATGTTAGGCGGCGCGCTCGCAGATTTGTACGGGGCAGCAAAGTAGATATTCCCATACCGGGGTCCCCTCTGGGTGGGGATCGCCGGACCAGTACAAGTGCGCAAAGTACGAGGTGACTAAAGTGGTATTAGCAGTCAAAAGCC
>NZ_JAIFKJ010000108.1 GCF_019695415.1 Thiohalocapsa sp. | reverse complement strand
CCTCCGCGCGGGCACGCACCGGCGGGAAGGGGTTCCCGAACAGGCGGGCCAGCGTGTCCGTGACCAACTCGACGTTACGCTGATCCGGGCCGCGCCGCTTGCGGTACGCGTCGAGCACCGCGGGCGCGCCCGGGTCGCGGCCGGTGACCTGGGCCGTTACCAGAAGATCGGCAAGCTCGGCGACGTCCCGCAGCCCGAGGTTGAACCCCTGGCCCGCCACCGGATGCAGTGTGTGCGCGGCGTTGCCGACCAGCGCCACCCGCGGACGGGTGATCTGCTTGGCCAGCACCAACCGCAGCGGATACGCAATGCGGCGTCCGGGCTTGGTGAACGCCCCGAGCCGGCGGCCGAAGCGCTGCTGCAATGCCTCGATGAAGGCATCATCCTCGAGCCCGAGGATGGCCGGTGTGTCGCGCTCCCGCGCGGTCCAGACCACGGACCAGCGCCCGCCGGTCATCGGCAGCAGCGCGAGCGGGCCGGAATCCGTGAAGCGCTCGTAGGCGACGCCCGTCTGCGGCTGCAGCGGCGTGACCGTGGAGATGATGGCGTCGTAGCCATAGCTGTGCTCGCGCACGCCGAGCTTGAGCCGCTTGCGCACGGCCGAGTCGCCGCCGTCCGCCGCCACCAGCAGGTGGGTGCGTAACAGCCGGGAGACGCCGTCAACGGCAACCTCCAGATCCACGTGGTGCTGCTCCACGCGCAGCCCGCCGAGACGGGCCGGGCGCAGCAGGTCCACGCCGTCGGCCTGTGCCAGGGCGCCCTCGATGGCCGCGCCGATGGCCCGCGCCGGTGCCACATAGCCGAGTGCCGGCACGCCCTCATCCGCTGCGTCCAGGTGCGCGAAGCCGAAATGCCCGCGGTCGGACACATGCACGCGACGGATGGGCTCGGCGGCGCCGGCCAGGGCCGGCCAGATGCCGAGCCCGGCGAAGATCCGCTGGCTGCTCAGCGACAGGGCGATGACACGCTCGTCGTACTGTGCCGGCGGCGGCTTGCCGGCGCTGCCGGGCGCTTGCGGTGTGGTGGCCTCCACCACGGCCACCCGCAGCCCGCTGCCGCCCAGTGCACAAGCGAGGCTGCCGCCGACGAGGCCGCCGCCGACGATCACCAGATCGTAGTCCTGCATGCTCACTGCTCCTGCTGGGAATGCTGGGGTAGGTGCGTGGCGGACGCGCCGCCCCCAGCCATCAGGCGCTCGATGGCGTCCGGGTCCTTGGGGACGTCGCGGGAGAGCACCTCGTGCCCGTCTTCGGTCACCAGCACGTCGTCTTCGATGAGGATACCGATGCCGCGGAACTGCGCCGGCGCCTGCGCGTCCGGCGCCACGTAGAGCCCCGGCTCCACGGTCAGGACCATGCCTGGTTCCAGAGTGCGCCACTTGCCGTCTACCTTGTAACTGCCGACGTCGTGCACATCCATGCCGAGCCAGTGGCCGGTGCGGTGCATGTAGAAGGGCTTGTACTTTTCATCCTTGATGAGCTGGGGCAGGTCCTTGCGGGTGCCCTCGATGAAGCCCAGGTCCACGAGCCCGCGGGTCAGCACCTTGAGCGCCGCCCGGTGCGGGGCGTCCCAGCGCTTGCCCGGCTTCACGGCAGCAATGGCCGCCTGCTGGGCGGCGAGCACCAGCTCGTAGAGGGTGCGCTGCGGGCCGCTGAAGCGCCCACTCACCGGAAAGGTGCGGGTGATGTCCGAGGCATAGCCGTCCAGCTCGCAGCCGGCGTCCACCAGCACCAGGTCGCCGTCACGCAGCGTGTCTGCGTTCTCGACGTAATGAAGCACACAGGCGTTGCTGCCGCCGCCGACGATGGGTGGATACGCCTGGAAGCGCGCCCCCTGCTCGGCGCAGGCGTGCAGAAACGTAGCCTCCAGCTGCTGCTCGCTGGGCCCCGGCCGGCAGGTCTGCAGGAGCCGACGGTGCGCGGCGGCGGAGATGCCCGCGGCCCGGCGCATGGTGGCGCGCTCGCGCTTGCTCTTGATGAGCCGTCGCTCGTGCAGTAGCTCATCGGAGGTGAGCAGTGCCGTTGGGGCGCTGACCCCCTTGCGGGCCTGGGCGCGCACAGCCCGCAGCCAGCCCATCACCTTGAGATCCAAGTCTGCGTCGACGCCCAGCGGGTAGTGGATACGCTTGCGGTCGGCGAGCAGCTCCGGCAGCTTCTCGTCCAGCTCCGCCAGCGGGTGTGCGGCGTCGGCGCCGAACTGCTCCGTTGCGCCCTCAGTGCCGAACCTGTAGCCGTCCCAGACCTCCCGCTCAGGGTCGCGCGGGCGGCAGAAGAGCACGAATTCGCCATCCTCGTGCTTGGGCGCCAGCACGGCCACCGCGTCCGGCTCCGGGAAGCCGGTGAGCCAGGCGAAGTCGCTGCTCTGGCGGAAGGGATAGTGCACGTCGCGGTTGCGCGCCACCTCCTGCGCGGCGGGCACGATCAGCACCCCGTCGGGGCCGATGGCCCGGAGCAGGTCGCGGCGGCGGCGCTTGAGCTCTTTGGCGGTGCTCGCAGGCATCATCGACTGCCTCAGGCGCCGCGGGCCGGGGTGTCCTGCTCGCGCAGCAGGAGTGCCGCCACCCGGAGGAATTCGAGCACCTCCGTCAGTGCTGCCTCGTTCTCGGCGCTGTCGTCCAGATCGTCGAGGTCCATGCGGGTCAGCTCCATGAGGTCGTCGAACACCTCCCGGGTCTCCGGCGCCAGCCGCGCCTGATCGAGATTGGCGATGCCGAGGCCGTAGAGCAGCCCGCGGGTCCAGCCGTGCACCGCGGTGGCGCGCTCCCGCAAGGGTCGGGCATCTGCCGGGAGCAGCGGGTGGAAGGCCTGCTCGGTGTCCGCTAGTGCGGCGTCCGTGGCGGTGGCAAGCGCATCGAGCGCCGCACGGCGGGCACCGGCGTCGGCATCCTGCGCCGGCTCTTGGCCGGTCGGCATCAGCTCTGCTAGCCAGCGTTGGCGGGGCTGCTCGGCGCCGCTCGCGAGCAGGCCGCAGTAGATGCCATGGGCTTCGGCGGCGGAGCAGGACAGGCTGCTCGGCGCCAGCAGGCGCTCCAGCTCGTCGTGGTCCGGAGCGACGGTGGCGGGCGCGGTGGTCTGGTCGGGGTCTGGTGTCATCGCTACTGGGGTGCTCTGCGAGGTCTCTGCCATTATGACGGTTACGCGGGGCTGTCAGCGAGCCACGCAGCCTGGTGGGCTGGTGCGGCCGTGTCAATTGACCGGCTTGCACCCGGCTCTTATAGTGCCGCGCAAGCGAGTTAACGGTTGGTGGCGGCGGACGAGCCTCATGCGAGCATTCGATCTCGATCGGTTAGAGCGACAGGTGGACGATTTGCTCCGCCAGATCGAGCGGCTGCGCGAAGAGAACGCTTCCCTGCGGGCCAGTCAGGAGCATCTCGTGGCGGAGCGCGCCGATCTGATCGAAAAGACCGAGCTTGCGCGCAGTAAGGTGGAAGCGATGGTCGCACGGCTGAAGTCGATGGAGGAGCAACTATGAGCGACGAATCCATTCCGGTCACCGTGCAGATCCTGGACAAGGACTACCGGATCGCCTGTGCACCCGGCGAGGAGCAGGGCTTGATGGAGTCCGCGCGGCTTCTCGATAAGCGCATGCGCGAGGTGCGCCAGAACGGGCGGGTCATCGGCGCTGACCGGATTGCCGTCATGGCCGCACTGAACGTGATCTACGCGCTGATGCAGCGCAACACCGCCGCTGCGCTCGACAACGAGCGCCTGGCGCGCCTGCAGGACCGCATCGACACGGTGACGGGGACGGGCGGCGCGACGACCGGGGTGGACGAGTCCGGCGATTCCGTATAGCCTGTTTTGCAAGACATCCCCTGCGGTATCCGACAGCGGCCCGGGTATTTTCTTGAGCCTAATCCGTACCCCGGGGACGCGCCGCGGAGGCCGGTGTGCAAGTCCGCCGTGAGCGGAAAGCCTTGAGCCGCCGTTCTGCGTCCCCCCTTGAACCGCCTGGTTCAAGAACGAGGGCTGCATCGCTACAGGTGGGGGATGTCCCTCACTCCCTTGACCGACACCGTCGACAGCCCGCTTAGCTTGCGCCGTCGCCTGCGTGCTGCCCGCCGCAGTCTCGATCCGCAAGAGCAGCAGGCCCATGCCCGCGCTATTGTTGCGCACTTGCTGCGCGCTCATGTGCTGCGCGGGGCCAAGCGCATCGCCCTCTATGTCGCCGCCGACGGGGAGCCGGACATCCGGCAGCTCCTCCTGGAGCGCATGCCGCGTCGCGGTCGGCGCTGGTATCTGCCGGTGCTGCGCGGCCATGCGGCGGGGCGGCTCTGGCTCGTGCGGCATCGCCCCGGCGAGCCCCTGACGCCCAATCGCTTCGGCATCCCAGAGCCCGTGCGCCGACGTCGGCAGATCCAGCCGTTGCATGCCCTGGACTTGATACTCCTGCCGCTGGTGGGCTTCGATGCCCAATGCAACCGCATCGGCATGGGTGCCGGCTTCTACGACCGCAGCCTGGCGCCCCTACGCCGCCGCCGGCCCTGGCGCCGGCCCCTCCTGGTGGGCATCGCACACCAGTGCCAGCGGGGGGAGCGACTGGA
>NZ_JAIFKJ010000413.1 GCF_019695415.1 Thiohalocapsa sp. | reverse complement strand
TCGTCCATCACAGCGACCGCGGGTCCCAGGGCGGACTCAACCGGTCGTCGCAACACCCTGACGGAGGAGGTTGCGATGACTATAGGGAGGCGGCGTTCGGCCCGATCTACGCGCAAGGCCCTTCGCTCGCCGGGCCGGCCGCCTGTGGCACGGCGCGAACACCGGCGGATCTTCTGGTCGGCGGTCGCGGCGGGTCGGTCGAGTGAAGACGCCGCGGTGGATGCCGGCGTATCCGCTCCCGTGGGAGCCAGGTGGTTCCGGGAGGCCGGCGGCATGCCACCATCGCATTTCACACCGTCGGCGAAGCCGCTGTCGGAGCGGTACCTGTCGTTCGTCGAGCGCGAGGAGATTGCGCTTCTCCGCGCACGCGGGCACGGCGTGCGGGAGATGGCCCGCCGGCTCGGACGGGCGCCTTCCACGATCTCCCGCGAACTGCGCCGCAACGCGGCCACGCGCGGCGGCGGCCTCGAGTACCGGGCGACGACCGCACAGTGGCATGCGGATCGGTCCGCCCGCCGTCCCAAGCCAGCGAAGCTGGCAGCGAATGCGAGGCTGCGCGACTATGTGCAGGATCGGCTCGCCGGGCGGATCGCCGCACCGGGCGGCAAGGAGATCGGCGGGCCGAGCGTGGCTTGGAAGGGCCGCCGAGCCGGGCGCCGGCAGAAGCGACGATGGGCGACGGCATGGAGCCCAGAGCAGATCGCCAGCCGGCTCGAGCTCGACTTTCCAGAGGACGAGACCATGCGCGTCAGCCACGAGGCCATCTACCAGTCCCTTTACGTCCAGGGCCGCGGCGCGCTGAAGCGTGAGCTCACCGCCTGCTTGCGCACGGGCCGGGCGCTGCGCCTGCCGAGATCCCGCCTGCGCGGCCGCGGCAAGTCCTTCGTCACGCCCGAGGTGATGATCAGCGAGCGCCCGGCGGAGGCGGCCGACCGCGCGGTGCCGGGCCACTGGGAGGGAGACCTGATCCTCGGCCTCTCCAGCTCGGCGATCGGCACGCTCGTCGAGCGCACCACGCGCTTCACGATGCTGCTCCATCTGCCGCCCATGCCGGGCCATGGCCACGGGCCGCGGGCGAAGAACGGTCCCGCGCTCGCCGGCCACGGCGCCGAGGCGGTGCGCGACGCCATCACCCGCACCATCACGACATTGCCCGAGCAGTTGCGCCGGTCCCTGACCTGGGACCAGGGAGCCGAGATGGCGAAGCACGAAGAGCTGCGCATCGAGACCGGGCTGCGCGTCTACTTCTGCGATCCTCACAGCCCATGGCAGCGCGGCTCGAACGAGAACACCAACGGGCTGCTGCGCCAGTACTTTCCGAAGGGGACGGATCTCGCAGCGCATGACGCCGACGACCTCGCGGCGGTGGCGCAGGCCCTCAATAGCCGGCCGCGAAAGACCCTCGGCTGGCGGACGCCCGCCGAGGCGCTGGACGACGTCATCCGGTCCGCTCACAAAGACGTTGTTGCGACGACCGGTTGAGTCCGCCCAGTACCTGTCTATTCGCTACACCGAGCGGCTAGCGGAGGCGGGCATCGAACC
>NZ_JAIFKJ010000447.1 GCF_019695415.1 Thiohalocapsa sp. | reverse complement strand
GCAGCGTCGACATCACCGGGTTCGGCGCCGTCTGCCCGAGGCCGCAGAGGCTGGTCGCCTGCACCACGTCACACAGCTCCTCGAGCAGCTCCAGGTCCGCGCGGGTGGCCTCGGCCTTGGCGATGCGGTCCAGCAGCCCATGCATCTGCTGGGTGCCGGCGCGGCAGGGAACGCACTTGCCGCAGGACTCGTCCATGCAGAACTCCATGAAGAAGCGGGCGACGTCGACCATGTTCGAGGTCTCGTCCATGACGATCATGCCGCCCGAGCCCATCATGGTGCCGAGCGTCTTCAGGCTGTCGTAGTCCACGGCGATATCCAGGTGCGCCTCCGGCACGCAGCCGCCGGAGGGACCGCCGGTCTGCACGGCCTTGAATGCCTTGCCGTCCGGGATTCCGCCGCCGATCTCGAAGATGATGTCGTGCAGCGTGGTGCCCATGTCGACCTCGATGAGGCCCGTATTGACGTTGGTGCCGGCCAGCGCGAAGACCTTGGTGCCCTTGGACTTCTCGGTACCGATGCCGGCAAACCAGTCGCCCCCGTTGCTGATGATGGGCGCGATGTTGGCGTAGGTCTCGACGTTGTTGATGAGCGTTGGGCTGCCCCACAGGCCGTATTCCGCCGGATAAGGCGGGCGCGGGCGGGGATGGCCGCGGCCACCCTCGATGGAGGCCATGAGTGCGGTCTCCTCGCCGCAGACGAAGGCGCCGGCGCCGAGGCGAATTTCGACGTCGAAGTTGAACTGGGTCTCGCAGATGTGGTTCCCGAGGAAGCCCGATCGCTTGGCCTTGCGGATGGCGGTTTTGAGCCGTTCCACGGCCAGGGGATACTCGGCGCGCACGTAGATGTAGCCCTTATTGGCGCCGATGGCATAGGCGGCGATCGCCATGCCCTCCAGCACCCGGTGCGGGTCGGACTCCAGGATGGCCCGGTCCATGAAGGCGCCGGGGTCGCCCTCGTCGGCGTTGCAGATGACGTACTTCTGCCCGGGCGGCATCTTCGCCACCGTGGACCACTTGAGACCCGTTGGATAACCGCCGCCGCCGCGTCCGCGCAGCCCGCTCGTAGTGACCTCGTTGATGACGTCCTGCGGTGTCATTTCGGT
Organism: Thiohalocapsa sp.; assembly: GCF_019695415.1. Lineage (GTDB taxonomy): Bacteria > Pseudomonadota > Gammaproteobacteria > Chromatiales > Chromatiaceae > Thiohalocapsa. The sequence goes on along the minus strand of NZ_JAIFKJ010000447.1, from coordinate 439 downwards.
GAGCGCCTGCACCATGGCCGCATAGCCGCCGGCCATGACATAACCCCTGAAGCTGTTCGGGTCCACGATGCCGGCATTCTCCAGCACGATTTTGTGCTGGCGCGAGAAAAAGGGCATGTCGCTCGGGATTTGCAAGCGCTCCCCCGGTGCGGCGCCGGCCGCCGTGCTGGCGAGGATGTCGGGCGCGTCCGCGGCGCCGACGTCGCGGTAGATGACGGCCTCGTCCAGCGCAGCCTCCGGGGCGGCGACGGCCACGAGTGGGCCCGCGGAACAGAGCCCCATGCCGCCGCCCGCCTTGACTCTGCACTGCGCCGCGCCGTCCTCGCAGCCTGCGCTCAGAGCACACAATACTGGCTCGGCGCCGGACGCCAGGACGACTGCGGCCATGCAGACGCGGCGCTCGCTCACCGCGACACCGCCCTCGGACAGGGATTGGCGG
>NZ_JAIFKJ010000339.1 GCF_019695415.1 Thiohalocapsa sp. | reverse complement strand
GGCGTGGGGCGACGTCTGTGGAGGCGCCGCGCGACGGCGACCTCGCGGGGGCCGGGGGTGCCGCCGGGAGGGAACGGCGCGACGGCCTGGTGGTCGACTCCTTTGGCGGCGAGGACGGCGGCGGCAAGTGCGTCGCCCAGGGGCACCCGCGCGGGCGTCGAGGTGGTCGGCGCCAGGCCCATCGGGCAGGCCTCCTCCAGCCGCGGCAGCACCAGCGCCACGTCGGCCTGATCGGCGAGCGTGCTGGGTGCGCGGCCGACGAGACCCAGCAGCGGCAGCGAGAAGCGCCGGGTGTAGGTGAGGACGTCACCGAGCTCCGGGGTTTCGCCGCTGTTGGAGAGGGCGAGGACGAGGTCGCCGCGGGCCAGCATGCCGAGATCGCCGTGGCTGGCCTCGCTCGGGTGGACGTAAAAGGCGGGCGTGCCGGTCGAAGCCAGCGTCGCGGCGATCTTGCGGGCGACGTGGCCGCTCTTGCCCATGCCGGTGGTCACCACCCGCCCCTGGGTCGCCAGGATGCGCTTGCAGGCCTCGGCGAAGGCGTGGTCGAGGTGCGCTGCGCAGGTCCGCAGCGCCGCCGCCTCCAGTTCGAAGACCCGCCGGCCGAGCGCAATGTGCGACGCACTGGCGAAGCCGAGCGCGTCAGCGGTCGGTTCGGCGTCGGGTGCGGGAGATTTGGCGGCGACGGTCATCGGCATCCTCGAGCAGGCAAGCTAGCAATCCTCATGCCACGGTGCGGCGCACTATGGGCACGGTGGCGCGGCCGGTCAACGCGCCCGCGGCCCGTCGGTCGCGCCGCCGGGCGGGCTCAGTGGGAGAAGATGTCGATCTCGCCCCAGCCGGCCAGGTCGAGCTCGGCGCGGGTGGCGACGAAGCCGAAGCATGCGGCGGCGAGCGCGCTGCGGCCCTCGCGCACCAGCATGGCGTCGAGGCGGGCCTTGAGGGCGTGCAGGTGGAGCACGTCGCTGGCGGCGTAGAGCCGCTGCGCGTCGGTGAGTTCGGCCGCGCCCCAGTCCGAGCTCTGCTGCCCCTTCTGCACGTCGATGCCCAGCTGCTCGCGGCAGAGATCGCGCAGGCCGTGGCGATCGGTGTAGGTCCGCACCAGCTTGGATGCGATCTTGGTGCAGTAGAGTGGCGCCGTTCGGGCGCCGAGATCGTTTCGCAGCAGTGCCACGTCGAAGCGGGCGAAGTGAAACAGCTTCAGCGTCGCCGGGTCCTCCAGCATGGCCTTGAGGCGCGGCGCGTCGCGCTGCCCCTTGGCGATCTGGACGAGATGGCAGACGCCGTCACCGGCGGAGAGCTGCACGAGACAGAGACGGTCGCGGCCGTGGATCAAGCCCATCGCCTCGGTGTCGACGGCGACCACCGGGCCGAGGCCCACCCCCGCGGGCAGATCCCCCCGATGCAGGTGGACGCCGGGTGCGACTTCGCTCAAACCGCGAGCGCCGCGGGCTAACCGGGCGCCGACGAGGGTGGAGCACAGGGGAGGACTCGACACTCCACCCCCCTCCGGGGCCAGGGACCTGGAACCCGCGCGGATACCAATT
>NZ_JAIFKJ010000208.1 GCF_019695415.1 Thiohalocapsa sp. | reverse complement strand
CCCGCCCGCGAGGTTGCCTGACAACCGAGCCTATCGGAGGCAGCTCCAGCATCCCGATCCCCAATCCGGCATACTGCGACCCTCGCCGGCATCAGCGTCGGCAACACAAACGCCGGGGGAGCCCATGCCGACCCAATGCGCCTTCCGCATTCACCAGGACGACACCGGCCACCGTGCCCGCGTCGAGACCATCGACGTGCCCGAGCCCGCGGCGGGCGAGGTGCTGCTGCGCGTCGACTACGCCAGCGTCAACTACAAAGATGCGTTGGGCGGGACCGGCAGAGGCAAGGTCATCAAGCGCTTTCCGCTCACCGGCGGCATCGATGCCGCGGGCGTGGTCGAGCGCTCCGAGCATGCGGACTTCGCGCCGGACGATGCCGTGGTCGCCACCGGCCATGGTATGGCCTTCGACCACGACGGCGGCTATGCGCAATACCTGTGCGTGCCGGGCGATTGGCTGGTCAAGATGCCGGATGGACTCGAGACGCGCACGAGCATGCTGTACGGCACCGCCGGCTTCACCGCAGCGCTCGCGGTGCATCGGCTGCTGCGCAACGACCAGCGCCCGGACATGGGCCCGATCTTGGTCACGGGCGCGAGCGGCGGTGTTGGAGCGATTGCCGTTGCCATCCTCGCCAGGCTCGGCTTCGAGGTGGCTGCGGTGTCCGGCAAGCCGGAGCTGCATCCCTGGCTCAAAGCGCTGGGTGCCTCCCAGATCCTCGGCCGCGACGAGCTGCCCGGCAGCGACCGCCCGCTGGAGAAGGCCGTCTGGGGCGGCGCCGTGGACAACGTGGGCGGCGACATGCTGGCGCGCATCACCCGCACCGTGGTGCCCTACGGCAACATCGCAAGCATTGGCCTTGCCGGCGGCACTGAGCTTTCCACGACGGTGATGCCTTTCATACTGCGCGGCGTGGCGCTGCTCGGCTGCGACTCGGTGCATATTGCGCAGCCCTTGCGCGATGAGCTTTGGCGGCATTTGGCCACAGATTGGCGCGTGCAGGAGCCGGAGCGGCTGCTGGGCGGCGAGATCACGCTGGATGCCCTACCGGAGGTATTCGAGCGCATGCTCGCTGGAGGCACGCATGGGCGGATTCTGGTGAAGCCGACCGCGGCCCGCTGACCGCATTGCCTGAACTGCCGACACAGATGACGCAACCGCTTCAGAATCACCAACGCCGGGCGTTGAAGCAGCGCGCCCATCACCTGAAGCCCGTGGTGCTGCTCGGCGCCGCCGGCCTGACGGAGGCCGTGCTCGCCGAGATCGAGCTGGCGCTGGACCATCACGAGCTGATCAAGGTCCGCGTGAACGGCGGCGACCGCGACGTGCGCGATGCCCAGGTCGCCACCATCGTCGAAGAGACCGGTGCCGCGCTGGTGCAGCGCATCGGCAACATCGCCGTGCTCTACCGCACCAACCCCGAGCTGAAAGACTCACCGCAAGGTTCTAGGTCCTAGGGAAGCGCCGATTTATTGGCGCTTCCCGTGCGGGGCAGGATGCCCAATAAATCAGCATCTCCCTAGAACTGGTAAGTCGCGATGAGC
>NZ_JAIFKJ010000565.1 GCF_019695415.1 Thiohalocapsa sp. | reverse complement strand
GCATAGCGGAAGAAGGCGTGTATCGCCGCCAGGCGGGCGTTGCGCGTGCGGGCACCATTGCCGCGTCCCTGCTCGAGGTGATCCAAGAAGGTACCGATCACGGGTGCATCCAGATCCTGTAACGACAGCTTGGAAGGTGCCTTCTTGGTTCGCGCCTGGACGAAACGCAGCAGCAGCGAGAAGGTATCGCGATAGCTGGCGATGGTATGCGCGCTGGCTTGACGCTGCTGCATGAGCCGCTCGGTAAAGAACTGCTCCAGCAGACGCGGCAAGTTGGCCTCGGCACTCATGGCTGCCCCTCCCCGCTGCACTCTGCGTCGAGGCGCCGCGCAGCCAGGGCCAGCAGCTCGGGCGTCGCGGAGAGATACCAATAGGTATCGCCGACATGGGCATGGCCGAGGTAGGCCGCGAGCTGCGGCAGGCGCTGCTCGACATCGGCGCCGCTGCGGTACCAATCGAGCAGGGTGCGGATGGCGAAGCGATGGCGCAGATCGTGCAGCCGCGGGCCGTGATGATCCTCGGGCGCACGCAGGCCGATCTGATGCGACAACGTGACGAAGGTCGCGCGCACGCTCCAGGTGGTGAGCCGGGCGCCCTGCTCGGAGAGAAAAAAGCTCGGCGCCGGCGGTGCGCGATACAGACAGTCGCGGCGCTCGGCGTAGCGCGCCAGTCTGGCCGTGGTGCTCGGATGCAGCGGCAGCCAGCGCGATTTGCCGAACTTCGCGCCGCGGATACTCAGGCTGCCGCCAGCCAGGTCCACATCGGCACGGTCCAGCGCGAGTGGCTCGCCGATGCGCATCCCGCTGACGGCCAACAGGCCGAAGAGCGTCGCATAGGTCGCTGCCCGCAGCCCGGTTGGCGACGGCAGCCGCGCGGACGCATCAATCAGTGCCGCGATCTCCTCGTCGCGGTAGACGTAGGGTGATGGACGCACATAGCGATAGGGCAGCAACTGCGCCGGTGGAATCTCGGTGCGGGGGTCCAGGGCACGGTAATAGCGGGCGAACTGGCGCACGATGCCCAACCGTCGCGCCCAATGCGCCGGCGAGGCGCTGCTCGGCAGCATCGCCCAGCGCAGGGCCAGCTCGGTGGTGACCGACGCGACACCTTCGCGCTCGGCGAAACGCACGAACTGGTGCAGATCGCGGCCGACGGCGGTCAGCTTGAAGCCCAGCCCTCGCCGCAAGGCAAGGTAGTCGTCCACGGCGGCGGAGAGCACGCTCATGACGTCGCTCCCGGCCAGGGCTGTGCCAGCTCGGCCAGCGCGCAGGCGTCGACCTTGGCATAGATCTCCGTGGTCTGCGGCAACTGATGGCCCAACAGCTGGCCGATCTCCGCCAACGAGGCGCCGCGGCGCAGCATCGTCGTCGCCAGCGAGTGGCGCCGCAAGTGAGCCCCTCGCAGCGGCGGCTGGAGACCGGCGCGCGTCCAGGCACGCGCCACCATCCCGGCGATCGCCACACAAGCGGCCAAGCCCGTGTGCGGTGCCCGCCGGCCCACGAAGAACCGCCGGGCACAGCCGGGAGGAAGACGCCGGGCACGCAGAC
>NZ_JAIFKJ010000030.1 GCF_019695415.1 Thiohalocapsa sp. | reverse complement strand
CCACCTGGGCGCTGCCCGTCGTGGGTATGCTCGTGGGTGCATCTGGTCACTCCTCATGTCGTGGCTGCCGGTTGGCGGCTACGCGTTCACCTTCATCGCCGGTCTCATGCGCTCGCCGTTCTGGCGCTTTTTCGTGCTGACGGCGGCGGGCAAGGGCGTGCGGTATGCGGTGGTGCTTCTGCTCTACGCCCTTGGTGTCGTGCAGGTGGAGACGGCGACATGATGCCTGCGCGTGGGCTTGAGCGTGTTCTGCGATGGCCGGCGCGACTCGCTCTCGGGGCCGCCGTGGTCGCCATCACGTGGCTTGCTATGACGCCGCAGCCGGACCCGCCTGGGCTCGGTTGGGACAAGCTGAACCATGTTGCCGCCTTCTTCGTGCTGGCGGCATTGGCGGAGGCCGGCTGGCCGGGGCGCGTGGCGCTGCCGTGGCGGCTCGCCTTTCTGCTGGGCTATGGGCTGCTGATCGAGCTGGTGCAGGCCCTGTTGGACTACCGGCAGGGCTCGGTGCTGGATTTTGTGGCGGATGTCGCGGGGATCGCGTTGTGGCTCGCGCTGGGGTGGGCGCTGGGGCAGCGGCGCGGGAGCCCAAGGCATCGGTGAGACTGCGCCCGGAATCACACCCTCTCAGCCCCGCTGTGGCAGGTGCTTGTCGTAGCGCTCCAGGAGATAGCCGAGACAGTCCTGCCGGATGATGTCGGCATCGCAGGTGAGCATGGAGGGCATCACCGGGAGCTTCAGGCGCAGCTCACCGTCCTCGCAGGTGAAATAGCGGCGGGTGACGTCACGGCCCCAGTCGTCGCGCACGTCGAGCGGCGGCTGGGCGGTGTCACACCGCGCGAAGGCGGTACCCGGTGGCAGCTCGCGGAAATTGAGGTGCTCCAGCGTCGGGGAGAGCACCAGCGGCGCCTGCGCCGGCGGGAAGGCGAAATCCATGTCCGCCGGCACCTTCATCTGCGCCACGGTGTGGAACAGGTCGATGTCGTGCGCCGGCACCGGGGTGTCCGGGATCTCCGCCAGGTGCAGGCAGGCGTCGACCAGCTCCAGCGCGTGGTCCACACCCCGTTGCTCCCGCACCTTGCCGCATTCCACGGTGATGGCGGGGCAGAGCTCGGCCATGGCCTGAGACTGCACGCCACGTGGGCGGGTGAAGTGGACCACCGTTCGGGAGAAGAGCGTCGCCAGGTGCAGATAGCGGTTGTCGATGACGTTGACGCAGGCGTAATGCGGATTGGTGCCCGTGTTGTTGTGCAGATCCACACTGGCAAAGAGTCCGCGCTCGGCCATGCGGCTCACCACCTGCTGCATGGCAGCGTGGACGTGGGTTTCCGGCAGCTCGGTGCCGGGCCAGACGCGGTTGAAGTCCGGCTGCTCCGGCAGGTGGCGCATGCCGGCGGCGGCCGCCCGCGGATTGCCGATGAAGAGCGCACATGCCCGGGGCAGCGGCCGGGCGCGCCCGCCACCGTAGAAGCCCAGAAGGAGCCGGCACGCGGCCCCCCCGGCAACCCGCTCAGCGCCCAGGAACACACACACCACCAAAAAACACGCCCAGC
>NZ_JAIFKJ010000636.1 GCF_019695415.1 Thiohalocapsa sp. | reverse complement strand
AAGCTCGCAGTAATGGGCGCCTGGTCCGTCGGCCGGGCGCGGGCTTGTGCCGGTAATGCGCCGGGCCCGCTGCTGCGCCAGCTGCCGCGACTGCTGGCGCCGTTGATGGTGCTGGTGGCGGGCTACCTGCTCTGGGGCGGTGCCCATGCCCCCGGCGGCGCCTTCCAGGCGGGCTCCCTGCTAGGCGGCGTCGGCATCCTGTTGTGTCTGAGCGGGCACCCGCTGCCCAGGCGGGCGAGCGGTTTGGCGCTGCGTCTGGTGACGGTGCTCGGGGTGGCCGTGTTCGCCGCGCTCGGGGTCGCCGCAGGCCTGCTGCCGGGCGGCGCGCCGTTGGATTGGCCCCCGGCACAGGCGAAGACGCTGATCCTCACCATCGAGCTCGCCGCCATGCTTTCCATCGGCGTCGTGCTGGCGGCACTCTTCGCCGGAGGCCGACCGTGACGCAGCCAGTGTTCTGGGCGCTGGTGGGCATGGCGCTGGTAGTGATGGGCCTGTATGCGCTCATTGTGCATGCCCATCTGCTGCGCAAGGTGCTGGCCCTCAATGTCATGAGCAGCGGTGTCTTCCTGGTCTTCATCGGCCTAGCCCGGCGCGCTCCGGGCGAGGATGCACCTTTGGCTGCGGACCCAGTGCCGCAGGCTATGGTGCTGACGGGTATCGTGGTCGCCGTCGCCGCCACCGGCCTGGCGCTGGCGCTTATTGTGCGGCAGCGCGCGCTCACTGGGCGTACTACCCTTAACGACGACGTGGGCCGCTGAGTGATGCCGCTGGAGCTGCTCGGGCCGGGCTGGTCCGGCCCGCATTGGATGCTGGCCGCGGTCTTCGTGCCACTCTCGGCTGCGCTGCTCTCCTTCCTGTTGCCTCGGCTGGCTTCGCCTCTGGGCCTGATTGCCGCGACGCTTACCGCCGTAGCGGCACTCGCGCTGACGCGGGAGGTCATGGCGGAGGGCACGACACGCACCCTGCTTGGGGGCTGGGCCACACCGCTGGGCATCCTGTGGCGGGCCGACGGATTGAGCGCCGCCCTGATGGCGATGACAGCGATAGTAGGTGTCATGGTCAGCCTCTACGCCGCGGCCTATTTCCGCCATGAAGCCCATGAACGAGCCTACTTCTGGCCCCTGTGGCTTATGCTCTGGGCAGCGCTGAACGCGCTCTTTTTGTCCGCGGACCTGTTCAACCTATATGTCACGCTGGAGCTGCTGGGCTTTTCCGCAGTAAGCCTGACGGCGCTCGGCGGGGGCGCCGCGGCGCTCAACGGCGCTATCCGCTATCTGCTGGTGAGCGTGCTCGGGTCCCTCTCCTACCTCCTCGGTGTGGCCCTGGTCTACCACGGCTGCGGCAGCGTCGACATCGGCCTGGTGGCCGCCTGCGTACCGGATGCGCCGCGCCCGGCGATGCAGGTGGCGCTGGCGGCGATGATAGCCGGCCTTCTGCTCAAGACCGCGCTCTTCCCCTTCCATGTTTGGCTGCCGCCGGCGCACGGTAGCGCGCCCGCACCGGTGAGCGCGGTGCTGTCGGCGCTGGTGGTCAAAGCCTCGTTCTACCTGGTGCTGCGGCTGTGGCTGGATGTGCTCGGCGGAGGCGACGGAGACGGCGGTGGGCGCTGGGTCGCGGAGCTGCTGGGCGCGCTTGGGGCAGCAGGCGTCGTCTGGGGCTCCGTGCTGGCTTTGCGACAGGAGCGGTTGAAGCTGCTCATCGCCTATTCCACGGTGGCCCAGATTGGCTATCTCTTCCTGGCCTTTCCGCTGGCGCTGACAGGCGACGCCGTCGCCTGGACCGGCGCGCTCTACCTGGCGCTGGCGCATGGCCTCGCCAAGGCGGCCATGTTTCTCTGCGCCGGCAACCTCCTGCGCTTCGGCGGGCACGACCGCATCGCCGAGCTAGACAGCGCCGTGCACCGGCTGCCGCTCACGCTTACCGCCTTTGCGCTCGCGGGCGTCAGCATCATGGGTCTGCCGCCGAGTGGCGGGTTCATCGGCAAATGGCTGCTGCTCAAGGCCGCCTTTGAACAGGAGCGCTTCCTCCTGGCGACGGTAATCCTGCTGGGCGGCGCGCTAGCAGCGGCCTATGTCTTCAAGGTCGTCGGCCACGCCTTCACCCCTGCCGAGCGAGAGCGCCGCGTGCGATCGGTGCCACCGGACATGGAGTGGAGCGCGATATTCCTGGCGGTAGCGGCCATCGTGCTGGGCCTGACGCTGCCGCTGATCTCGCCTTTATTGCAGGTGGGAACCGCCTCGGCAGCATCGGCCGCGGTGACGCTGATGGCCGAGGGTTACGCATGAGCCCGCTGTTCGACCCCCAACTTCCCGCCGATGCGCTGCTGCCCCTGCTGGTGCTCGCAAGCTCGCTGCTGCCGGGGCTGGTGATCTTCTTCTTGGGCGAGGCACGGGTGCGCACGCGCACAGCACTGAACCTGGGCGGCGCCTTCCTGAAGCTGGGCTTCGTGGCCTGGATGATCTGGGGCGTCTATCACGGGCAGCGCTACGAGCTGCGGCTGCCGCTTGTGGACGACCTGGATCTCACGCTGCGGGTGGGGGCGCTGTCGCTGCTGTTCCTGGTGCTCTCAGCAGGGCTGTGGCTGCTGACGACGGTCTACGCGGTGGGTTACCTGGAGCAGTCGCCGCATCGCTCGCGCTTCTTCGGTTTTTTCAGCCTCTGCGTGACCGCCACGGTAGGCGTGGCCATGGCGGGAAACCTGCTCACCTTCCTGCTGTTCTTCGAGATGCTCACCCTCACCACCTATCCGCTGGTGGTGCACCGCGGTACCGAGGCCGCACGCCAGGCCGGCATCGTTTATCTCACCCACACCATGCTCGCCGGCGCCCTGCTGCTGGCAGGCACCGTTTGGCTCTACACCCTGGCCGGGACGCTGACCTTTGCGCCGCGGGGCTTCGTCAGCGACATTGCCGGCAGCCATGCAGGGGCGCTGACAGCGATCTTTGCGCTGTTGATCGGCGGCGTCGGCGTCAAGGCGGCGCTGGTGCCACTCCATGGCTGGCTGCCGCGGGCCATGGTGGCACCGGCGCCGGTGAGCGCGCTCTTACACGCGGTGGCCGTGGTCAAGGCCGGAGCCTTCGGCGTGGTGCTCATCGTCTACGATGTCTTCGGCGTGGAGCAGGCGGCGGCGCTCGGCCTCACCGGCCCGCTCGCCCTGGTGGCCGCCGTGACCATCATCTACGGCTCGCTGCGCGCGCTGTTTCAGGACGACCTCAAGCGTCGCCTCGCCTTCTCCACCGTCAGCCAGGTGTCCTACATCGTCCTCGGCGTCGCCATCGTCGGTCCGCTCGCGAGCGTCGGCGGCATCGTGCACCTGGTGCACCAGGGCATCATGAAGATCACCCTGTTCTTCTGCGCCGGCAACCTCGCCGAGACCCTCGGCATCCACAAGGTCAGCGAGATGAACGGCGTGGGCCGGCGCATGCCCGGCACCATGGTCGCTTTCACCATCGCAGCGCTCGGCATGATCGGGGTACCGCCCATCGCGGGCTTTATCAGCAAGTGGTACCTGGGCCTGGGGGCGCTGGAGGCCGGGGTGCACTGGCCGCTGTACGTGCTCACCGCGAGCAGCCTGCTGAACGCAGCCTATTTCCTGCCCATCCTGCATCGGGCATGGTTCCGAGAGCCCAGCGGCGCCTGGGCGGAGCGCTCCGCTGAGCACGCAGTTGGCGACGAGCCGCGCACGGCCGCCGCCGGTGCCGGGTCGCCGCAGCTGGAGACCGGCCTGCTGCTGCTGCTGCCGCCGCTGGTGACCGCGGCGCTGTCGCTGCTGGTCGGCCTCTTCGCCTCGATGCCCTTCTCCGCGCTGGAATGGTCGCTGCTCATCGCGGAGCGGGAGTTCCATTATCCATGAGCGGGAGTAGGCCATGAGCGGGCTCGGGGCGGACGCGGCATGGCTCGGCCCCATGCCCTGGCTGCCGGTGCTCGCACCCGGCTGGCCGCTGGCGCTGCTCGCCGCACTGTTCCTGCCGCCGCTGCGTCGCGCCTTCGCGCCGCTCGCGCCCTGGGCGGCCCTGCCCGCGCTGATCCTCGCACTCGCTGCGCCGCCATCCACGCTGCCGCTGCCCGGGCTGATGCTGGGCGGGTCATTACAGCTGGATGCCACCGGCCGCTGGGTGCTGGCGGCGGTGGCGCTGCTCTGGCTCGCCGGTAGCTGGCTCGCGCGGGACTGGCTCGGTGAGCCGCGCCGCGCCGCCGCCTGGCTGCTGGCCCTGGCGGGTGCCCTGTGGCTGCCGGTAGCCGGCGATCTGCCCACAGCCCTGGCGGCGTCGGTGCTGGCTACCTATCCGCTCTACGGGCTGCTCGGTGCTGGCCGCGGCGCCCGTGTGCTGCTGGCCACGGTGGTGATCGCGGATCTGCTCATCCTGGAAGCCCTGCGGCTGCTCGCAAAGGGCGGCGCCGGGCTGGACTTCGATGCCCTGCGTGCGGCGCTTGCCGAGGCCAAAGGCCATGACATCGTGCTGGCGCTGCTGCTCATCGGCTTCGGCGCCAAGGCGGGGCTGATGGGCCTGCACTACTGGCTGGCGCCGGCACTGGCAAACGCGCCCGCGTCTCAGCTCGGGCCGACCCTGGCC